>NZ_BAAAQX010000039.1:0-129294 GCF_039531895.1 Nonomuraea monospora | reverse complement strand
CGGCTGCATCGGAGTCTGGCCCACTGCCATCGCTTGATCTCTCCCCACGCCCGGTGACCAACACCGATCACCCTGGCACAAGAGGACAGACCAGCGCGAGAGAGATCAAAAAACACCAGTCACCTAGACACGCACTGCGCGCAGCGGCGCTGATCTATCTGACGTTCCTGCTGATCCTGCCCGTCGTGCTGATCGGCTGGCGCACCTTCCAGAACGGGCTCGGCCCCGTACTGGAAGCTCTGTCCACCCCGCAGGCGCAGTCGGCGTTCGCCGTCACCCTCAGCGTCGCGTTCTGGACCGTGCTGGCCAACACCGTCTTCGGCGTCGGCGTCGCGCTCCTGCTGGTCCGGCACACCTTCCCGGGCAAGCGGCTGCTGAACGCCTTCATCGACCTTCCGGTCGCCGTCTCCCCGGTCGTGGTCGGCCTGGCGCTCATCCTGGTCTACGGCCGTTTCGCCCCCGTCGGCGGATGGCTGGAAGGCCTCGGCCTCCAGATCATCTTCTCCCTGCCCGGCATGGTGATGGCCGCCGTGTTCATCTCCCTGCCGCTCGTCGTCCGGGCCGTCGTCCCCGTGCTGGAGGAGCTCGGCAACGAGCAGGAACAGGCCGCCCGCACCCTCGGCGCCGGCCCCTGGCAGACCTTCCGCCGCATCACCGTCCCCGCCATCCGCTGGGCCCTGGCCTACGGCGTGGTGCTGTGCCTGGCCCGCGCCCTCGGCGAGTACGGCGCCGTCGCCGTGGTCTCCGGCCGTCTGGTGGAGCAGACCCAGACCCTCACCCTCTTCGTCGAGGAACGCTTCCAGAACTTCGACGAGGGCGCCGCCTTCGCCGCCGCCACCGCGCTGGCCCTGATCGCCGTGGTCACCCTGCTGTTCCTCAAGATCCTGCGCCCCAAGGACTGACATGGCCATCGAAGTACGCAACGTCAACAAGTCCTTCGGCACGACCCGGGTGCTGGACGACGTCTCCATCGACGTGGCCTCCGGCTCGCTCACCGCCCTGCTCGGCCCCTCAGGAGGCGGCAAGTCCACCCTGCTGCGGGTCATCGCCGGGCTGGAGACCCCCGACACCGGCACCGTGGTGATCTCCGGCGCCGACGCCACCCACCTGCCCCCGCAACGGCGCAACGTCGGATTCGTCTTCCAGCACTACGCGGCGTTCAAGCACATGACCGTGTTCAGGAACGTGGCCTTCGGCCTGGAGATCCGCAAACGCCCCAAGGACGAGATCCGCAGCCGCGTCACCGACCTGCTCAAGCTGGTGCACCTGGAGAGCTTCGCCGACCGCTACCCGGCCCAGTTGTCCGGCGGGCAGCGCCAGCGCATGGCCCTGGCCCGCGCCCTGGCCGTCGAACCGCAGGTGCTGCTGCTGGACGAGCCCTTCGGCGCGCTGGACGCCCAGGTCCGCAAGGAGCTGCGCACCTGGCTGCGCCGCCTGCACGACGAGGTTCACGTCACCACCGTGTTCGTCACCCACGACCAGGAGGAGGCGATCGAGGTCGCCGACACCATCGTCGTCCTCGCCGACGGCCAGGTGAAACAGGTCGGCAGCCCCGCCGACGTCTACGATCACCCCGCTGACCCGTTCGTCATGCGCTTCCTCGGCCCGGTCACCGAACTGGACGGCCACCTGGTCCGCCCGCACGACATCGACCTCGGCGCCGGCCCCGTGGACGGCGGCGTCCCCGCCACTGTCACCCGGGTCGTCCGCCTCGGCTTCGAGATCCGGGTGGAGCTGCTCATCGGCGAGCAGGAGGCCTGGGCCCAAGTCACCCGGGGCACCGTCGAAGACCTGGACCTCCATCCCGGCCAGACCGTCCACGTGCGGCCCAGCCCAGCCGCCCGCCCGCTCGCCGTGAGCACGCCATGACCGCCACCCGCCCGCTCACCGTGGGCACGCCATGACCGCCACCCGCCCCCTCACCGTGAGCACGCCATGACCGCCGCCCGCCGAGACCGCTGGGGGCTGACCCAGCCAGGATCGTGATGCGCATCTCCGCCCGCACCCACTACGCCCTGCGCGCCGCCGTCGCCCTCGCAGCCGCACCGCCAGGCCCCGTGCACGCCCATAAGATCGCCACCAGCCAGGACATTCCTCGCAAGTTCTGCGACAACATCCTGCTGCAACTACGCAGGGCCGGCCTGCTCCACAGCCTGCGCGGATCCGAGGGCGGCTACTGGCTGGCCCGCCCGCCCGAGAAGATCACCCTGGCCGACATCATCCAGGTGACCGAAGGAGTCGAGCAGCGGATGGAGCCCTTCCACGGCATCGCCCGCCCCCTCGCCGACGTCTGGTCGGCCATGCGCCGGCACGAACACGCCCTGCTGAGCGAGGTCACCCTCGCCGACATCGTGGCCTCGGCCGCCGAACCCGCACTTGACTGACGTCGCACGTTCGATGAGCCGCGCCAAGAAGCAGAGTGTCTGCGAGCGATGCGTTCGAGACGTCGTCCTGCACGACTGCGTGGCGCCGGCCAGAAGAGGGCTTGCAACAACACCGAGATGTCAATCATGCGCGTATCGGGAAGTGTCGGGATGAATCCTGACTTTCGACGCCAAAGCCGTCGCCCTCAAGGCGCTGCCGCCGCCCGTTCAGGCCGTGAAGCCACCTCCGGTGGAGAAGCCGCGGCGACGACGCCGGCGTGGAAGCGCAGATCCGCGACGCCTGCAACCTACTCGCCGCCAGGCCCGACGCCTGGGTCAGCCTCACCGACGCGCACGCTCGTGAACGCGCCGCGCGACCAGGTCCTGCGCGACCTTGAGCGCCGGCCGGATGTGAACCTGGTGCCGGAGTCGAACCAGAAGATGCTCACCCCGCCGACCGCGCTGCGGCGATCAGCATCGGCAACCAAGACAAGCACGCCCTCTGGTTCGGGCGGTCCTGAGCCCCCCGGCATCGCTGTCACGTCCACAAAGCCGGCCTACAGCGCACCATGCCGCCATGCCAGCCGCACCTCGTTGGAGATCTACTCCAAGATCACGCTCGGCCCCGCCCAGGAACCTGCAACAACGTCATCGACCAGTCCCGTGTAACAACCTCGCACCCCCAGCCACCTGCGGGGGCGACTGGCGGGGCCTAGCCAGCCTCACCACCAGGCCCTGTTGTGAGGCGATCGTTGCCCGGACAAGAATCACGACCATGAACTACCAAGATCGCGTCAGCTCGCATGTGATGGAGCTCCGCTCCATACCGAATCTCGTCATGCCCACCTGTGAGCTCGGATCCGGCCCGCCCCGGGAGCTCTCGGCCGACGAAGCCGTACTGATCGGTGCCATCTGGGGTGAAGATGCCGTCGAGGGCGTTCGGGACTACCTGTTGAGCATCGATCGCATCCACGTCGCATGGCACACCGATGACCACTATCTGTTCGGGGAGTTCGCTCTCAAGGATCTGCGTGATTGTGTGACTGGTTTCGGCCTGCCCGATGTGGATGTGCGGCTGCCCGCGGAGAAGCAGGAGCTGATGGAGTGGGAGTTGAAGACGCTGGAGGAAGCACCCGGATCGGGTCGCCTCACCGCGTTGCGGGTGCCTTCCGGCGGCAGCAGCCGGGAACTGTGGTTCTACGACATGAATCATGAGAGGTTGGAGCTGCTGGACCTCGACTTCCGGTCCTACCTGGAGAACCTGCTCCTCATGAAGGGGGCCCCGGGCTGGCAGTACCTGTTCACCGAGGTTGACCTCGGTGGCAGGGAGTTCCAGACCTTGGTAGGCCAGTTGGACAGGACGTTGGAGGCGCTTCCCGTTCTCTTCCCCGCCCACGACTACAGCCGCCTGCAGGAACGCTACGAAGCCCGCTGTTCCAGGTCGCCGGAGTTTCATCGCCACAGGAGCCCGTGGACGGTCTAGCGTCGGCCGGCCCCGTCCGGGTTGGCGATGCGGAGGTCGACGCCGCGATCCCCGCGTGAGGGGGTGATCCGGTTGCCGCAGCAGCATCATCGCCGCGACGTACTCCTCCACCGTCTCGCCTGGTAAGCGCTCCCAATTCACCGCTGCCATACAGTCACCCGACGCTCCTCCGCACGCGGGTGACGTGCACCTGGCCCGTTTGACGCGGGCCGGAAGGCGGCGCATCAGGGCGGCTTGACGACAGCTTTTGTCTCAGCAAATATTGACTCAATCATGATTGAGCTATCTCACGTGGAGGAGCGGGCCGCCGCCCATGCCGCGCTCGGCGACCCGATCCGGCTGGCGATGGTCGACGACCTGCTCCTCGGCGACCGCTCGCCCGGCGAGCTCGGCCAGACGTTCGGCCTGTCGTCGAACCTGCTGGCGCACCACCTCAAGGTGCTGCAGGAGGCCGGGCTGATCATCCGGGCACGCTCGGAGGCCGACCGGCGGCGCAGCTACGTCCGGCTGCGGCCCGGCGCGCTGGCCCGGCTCGGCCCCGCGCCCGCCGCGCCGGCGGCCGAGCGGGTGGTGTTCGTCTGCACGCACAACTCCGCGCGCTCGCAACTGGCCGCCGCGCTCTGGCAGCACCGCAGCGACCTGCCCGCCACCTCGGCCGGGACCGAACCCGCCTCGCGCGTGCACCCGCGCGCGGTGGCCACCGCCCGGCGTCATCGGCTGCGGCTGGACCCCCGCGCCACCGCCCATGTCGGCGACATCGTGCGCGCGGGTGACCTGGTCGTCGCCGTGTGCGACGACGCCTACGAACGCCTGCCCGCCCGGCCGCCGCTGCACTGGTCGGTGCCCGACCCCGTCCCGGCCGGCACCGACGACGCCTTCGAGCGCGCCTACGCCGACCTGTCCGGCCGCGTCGACCGGCTCGCCACCGCCCTCACCGACGCCACGTCCTCGACGAAGGGCACCCCATGACGCGACCCGCCCACCGCCGCGCCGATCTGACCATCGACCAGCGGCACGCCCTGCTGACCTCCGCCCGCACCCTGGCGGGCGAGTTCGACGGCGCCTTCGGCGCCGAGACCATCGACCGGTTCCTGCGCACCAGCTACGACCAGTTCGCCGTGGCCGGCTCCCGACCTCTGATCGCCGAGCGGTTCGCCCGCCAGCGGCTGCGCGCCCTGGCCCGCGTCGAGGGCAAGGACAGCTCCGGCACCCCGATCGTGCTGTTCCTGTGCGTGCACAACGCCGGACGCTCCCAGATGGCGCTCGGCTTCTTCACCCACCTCGCGCAGGAGCGGGCGATCGGCTGGTCCGGCGGCTCCGAACCCGGCGAGCGGATCAACCCCGCCGCCATCGAGGCGATGCGCGAACGCGGCATCGACATCACCGGCGAATACCCCAAACCCTGGACGCACGAGATCGCCCAGGCCGCCGACGTCATCATCACCATGGGCTGCGGCGACGCCTGCCCCGTCTTCCCCGGCAGACGCTACGAGGACTGGGCCCTGGCCGACCCGGCCGGGCAGTCGGTGGAGGCGGTGCGGCCCATCCGCGACGAGATCGAACGCCGGGTCCGGGCCCTGCTGGCCGAACTCGGCATCCCCGCGGCTGCGAGCGGCGCGTGAGCACCCTGGCCCGGCGAGCCGTCGCCGAAGCGGTCGGTACCGGCCTGCTGGTCACCTCGGTGATCGGCTCCGGCATCATGGCCCAGCGGCTGTCCCCCGGCGACGCCGGCCTGCAACTGCTGGAGAACTCCACCGCCACCGCCTTCGCGCTGACCGCGCTCATCCTCATCATGGGCCCGGTCTCCGGCGCCCACTTCAACCCCGTCGTCTCGCTGGCCGACTGGCTGCTGTCCCGCCGCACCGGCGACGGCCTGACCGGGCGCGCCCTGCTGGCCTACCTGCCCGCCCAGGTCGCCGGCGCGCTCGGCGGCGCGGTGCTGGCCCACCTGATGTTCGAGCTGCCCGCCGTCACCGCCTCCACCCACCAGCGCACCGGCACCGGGCTGTGGCTGGGCGAGATCGTCGCCACCGCCGGACTCATCGCCCTGATCTTCGCCCTGGCCCGCACCGGCCGGGCCGCGCTCGCCCCGCCCGCCGTCGGCGCCTACATCGGCGCCGCCTACTGGTTCACCAGCAGCACCAGCTTCGCCAACCCCGCCGTCACCCTCGGCCGCACCCTCACCGACACCTTCGCCGGCATCGCCCCCGCCTCCGCGCCCGGCTTCATCGCCGCCCAGCTCGCCGGCGCCGGGCTCGGCCTGGCCCTGATCCGGCTGCTGTATCCGCAGGCCAGCCCGCTCACCGTCGCCGATCCCGAGCGCCTGGCGACGACGGCCCGGACATGACGAAGGCCCCGCCGTCCTGAAAAGACGGCGGGGCCAGCGACGTATGCGTACCGGTGTGCGTGTCGCCTCTCGGCGAAAGGCACAACACGGCTCCAGCCGAACGGTAGTCCGCGAAGGCGAAAGGTGAGGCCCGGGGACACTGGGCACACCGGCCACGATGGATGTAACCACCGGGCGGCCTCCGATGTTCCCGGCCGGCGGCTCAGAGTCCGGTCACGGCGCTGCGGCGCTCGATCAGCAGCACGTCCCGCCAGAGGCCGCGGTGGCAGCCGACCCGCTCGCGGGTGCCGACCACCCGGAAGCCGAGCGCCTGATGCAGGGCCAGGCTGGCGGCGTTCTCACCGAAGACGCCGGACTGGATCATCCAGACGCCCGCGTCCTCGCCGGCGGCGATGAACGCCGCCAGCAGCGCCCGGCCGATGCCCCGCGCCTGACGGTCCGGGTGGACGTAGACGCTGTGCTCGACCACCCCGGCATACACCGGACGGGCCGACACCGCCGCGGCGGCCACCCAGCCGAGCACCTGCCCGGTGCCGGTGTCGCAGGCCACGTAGCGCAAGCCGGGCAGCCTGGCCGCGGTGAAGCCCTCCCAGCGCGGCACGACGGTCTCGAAGCTGGCCTGACCGGTGTCCAGCCCCGCCTGATAGACGGCCAGCACCTGATCGGCGTCGCCGGCGCGCATCGGCCGGATCTCCACCTGCGGCGGGGCGGCGGGCTTGACGGCCTGGACGAGCGCCGAGTGCACGCCATCGCCATGATCGGCGGTCAGCGCGATGCGCACGTTCGTGAACCCGGCCGCGGCCAGCAGCCGCCGATATTCGGGCACGGGCAGCGCCCCTGCCACGCAGCCGATGCGCCGCTCGGCCGCCGCCCGCGCCTCCGGGTCGAGTGCGCCCTCGGCCACGACGTCGCTGACGCCGAACCGGCCGCCTGGCCGCAGCACCCGGGACGCCTCCGCCAGCACCGCCGCCTTGTCGCCGGACAGGTTGATCACACAGTTGGAGATGACCACGTCCACCGACCGGTCCGGCAGCGGCACCCGCTCGATGGTGCCGTGCAGAAACTCCACGTTGGCCGCGCCCGCCTGCTCGGCGTTGCGCCGGGCCAGCGCCAGCATGTCCAAGCTGGCGTCCACCCCGTACACCTTGCCGCGGGCACCGACCCGGCGAGCCGACAGCAGCACGTCGATGCCGCCGCCCGAGCCGAGGTCGAGCACCACTTCGCCGTCGCGCAACTCGGCGACCGCCACCGGATTGCCGCATCCCAGGCTGGCTCGTACCGCGGCCTCGGGCAGCACCCCGAGCTCCGCGTAACCGGCCGCGCCGAAGCGGCCCTGCTCGAACGCGTCCTGCCCGCAGTCGGCGACCGTCCGGCCGGCGTCCGCGTCCCTGGCCAGCGCGGAGTAGTGGGCGATGATCTCGTCGTGCGCCATGGCGACGCTCCTTCACTCGCAGGTGGGCGTGGCCGGAACGGGGTTGCCCATGACCACGTCGGCGGCGGTCGGGAAACAGCTCACGCACGCCTCGTTGATCCGGTACAGGCTGGACGTGCCCTGCCGCTCGACCAGCACGAACCGCACCTCGGCCAGGATCTTCAGGTGGTGCGAGACCGTGGACTGGCCCACTCCGGACGCGGTCACGATCTCGCCCACGCTCATCGGCGCGCGCCGCCGGGCCAGCAGCGACACGATCTGGATCCGGGTGGCGTCGGCCAGCGCCTTGAACCAGCTCGCGTACTCCTCGGCCTCCGCACGTGGCAACGGCCCACTGTTCTCATTCATCGTCAATCGACGATAATCGATAAATAGGAGTTGCGGAAGCCCTGTTCTACAGACACAAACCGGACATCAGGTCGAGCGGGGCGGACGCCCGGCCGCCCGCCGTGAGCAGCTCGTCCTTCACCAGCGCCGCGAGCAGCTGCTCGCCCCGCGCGTGCACCAGCCCGCCGCCGCGCCTGCCCATCAGCGCCCGCACGAGCCGCTCCTGCTCCCGGACGTGCTCGAACATCGGACGGCTGAAGGCGAACAACTCCCCCACCTCGCCCCTGGGCGCCGGATGCAGGAAGGCGAGCTGGTCGAGGTTGCTGAACAACACCTCCCGCTTGTCGGTGAAGTGGGCGTAGAAGGTGGAGCGGCCCACGTCGGCGCGCTCGATGATGTCGGTGACGGTCACCGCGTCGTAGCCCTTGTCCAGGATCAGCGCCACCAGCGCCTCCTGGATCAGCCGCCGCGTGCGCCGTACCCGCCGGTCTCCGGACACTTTCCCGCCCTCTGTCCGGTACGGAACACCACGGCCGGACTGCTCGTTGACCACACCTCATGATGAACGCATGCTTCATAACCGAACACACCGTCCGGCGACAGAGGAGCCGTCATGGGCTTGGGGAAACTCCTGCGCCGGTGACCGCGTCCTGGACGTGGGCTGCGGCACCGGCTACCTCACCCGCATCCTGTCCCCCGTGGTCACGCGCACCGGCCACGTCACCGGCTTGGACCCCTCCCCCGCGATGATCGGCCACGCCCGCGGGCGCGCCCCCGCGAACTGCTCCTATGTCGTCGGCGCAGGCCAGCGCCTGCCCTTCCCCGACGGCTCCTTCGACCTGGTGGTCTCCAGCCTGGCCGTGCACCACATGCCGCGCGAGGCCAGGCCCGAGGCGCTCCGGCAGATGTTCCGCGTGCTGCGTCCAGGCGGGCGGCTGCTCATCGCCGAGTTCCGCCCGCCGGACGGCCGCCTCACCCGGCGCCTGGCCGGCCTGCTCAGCGGCCCCGCCATGCGGCACGACCCCCGCGACCTGCTGGGCACCATGATTCCCGACGCCGGGTTCCAGGTGGAGGCCGAGGGCCGGCTGCCGAACCTGCTGTATCACGTCCGCGCGACTCGCCCGTAGCGGGAGACCAGCCCTCAGTCCTTGGCGAGGGGCACGGCGTCTTGACGACTCCTCACCTGGCCAGCTCCCGGGCGAGCCGCTGAGCGCGCTCTTTGAGCTCGGCGGTCATGTGCTCGTCGAAGGCCTCGTGTTGCAGGCGCCACTCCGTCGCGCCGGGAATCGCGCCCGGCCGGCAGTCGATCGCCACCACCAGCTCGGCATCCGGGATCGCCGACAAGGGCCGGGGCAGTGCGAGGTCCAGGAGGTCTTCCACCGCGGTGCCCGCCAGCAGCCGGGGCGCGTGCACGCTCACCTGCTGCTGCGGCTCCAGCCCGGCCGTCGTCGCCGTCCAGCCCTCAGGCGCGGCGCCGGCGAACCAGGCGGCGGCGATGCGGCTCTTGCCCGCGCCGTGCGGGCAGACGAACAGCACGACTCTGGACTTCGCCTCCATGCCGGCCTGCCTTTTCAGAGTAGTGGCGAGCGAACCTGGAACGTCGCCGCGGAACCAGTCGAGGATCCGCCAGGGCCGCCGCTCGCTGCGTCGTCAGCCGGCCATCGGCGTCGTGGACGCGAGCGAGGACCTCTCGCGCCTGGCCCATGGGTCATGGGGACGCGGACAGGTGGCGGGCGAGGGCGCGGACGGTCGTGTGGCGGAACACCTCATTCAGGCTCAGTTCCGGCACGCCGTTCCGGGTGATGGCGTGATGGGCCCGGACGATGTCCAGGAGATCCAGGACGGAGTAGTCGTCGGTCGGCGCGAAGTGGTCGCCTGCCACATCGCGCCAACCGGCCAGCAGTGCGGACTCCAGGTCGTCGTCGGGCCCGGCCGCTTCGGCGGCGGCCGATGATGTGGCGATCGGTGCGGGCAGGGCCTGGCGGTCCACCTTGCCGTTGCGAGTCAGGGGCAGCGCGTCGAGGATGACGATGTGTCCCGGCAGCATGTGGGACGGAAGCTTCTCGGCCAGATGGGCGCGCAGGGTCTTGGCGAGCTCGTCGGGATCGAGGGCGCCCGCCGGGGTCGCGTAGGCGACGAGCCGTTTCTCGCCGCGCTGAGCGCCGATCGCCGTGACGACAGCGCTGTTCACGGCGTCGTGGTCGAGCAGCGTCGCCTCGATCTCGCCGAGTTCGATGCGATAGCCGTTGATCTTGACTTGGAAGTCTTCCCTGCCGAGGAACTCGATGCTGCCGTCGGGGAAGTACCGTCCCAGGTCGCCGGTGCGGTAGAGGCGCCGGCCGGTCGTCGGGTGGGTGATGAAGGCGCGGGCGGTCTTGTCCGGGTCACGCCAGTAGCCCATGGCGATGCCGTGGCCGCCGACGTACTGCTCGCCGGGCACCCAGTCCGGCCTGCGGCGCAGCGCCTCGTCCAGGATCTCGAAGTACTGGTTGGTGAGCGGTTTGCCGTAGGGGATGCTCGGCAGATTTGGGTCGACGGTGTCGATACGGTGCCAGATCGACCAGATGGAGGCTTCGGTGGCGCCGCCCAGGCTGATGACGTCGATGTGCCGGTCGGCCAGGGAGCGGATGCGGCCGGGCAGGGTGACCGGGATCCAGTCGCCGCTCATCAGCACCAGACGCAGCGTGGAGGCCAGCCGCTGACGCCGGCCCCGGGTGTAGCCGACGAGCATCTCCATGAGGGCGGGAACGGTGTTCCACATGGTCACCTGGTGGCGTTCGATCAGGTCGGCCCAGTGCCAGGGGGCCCGGCCGGTGCCCGCGTCCGGCATGACGAGGGCGCCGCCGTGGGCGAACGGCCCGAACAGGTCGTAGACCGACAGATCGAAGGTGAGCGGGGTGAGCGTCAGCATGCGGTCGGCGGCGGTGACGTCGAAGCGCCGGTTGATGTCCAGAACGGTGTTGAGCGCGCCCCGATGGTCGATCATGACTCCCTTGGGCAGGCCTGTCGATCCGGAGGTGTAGATGATGTAGGCCAGGTCGCGATGGCCCTGGACGCGGCTGGGCTCGGGGGCGCCTTCGCCGTCGAGCAGGCTCTCGTCGATCACCATCGGGGTGACGTCCTGCGGCCAGGCCAGCTTCGTCTCCAGGCCCGGCTGGGTGAGCGCGAGCTTCACCTCGGCGTGCTTGAGCAGGTAGTGGAAGCGCTCGGCGGGCAGGTCGGGCTCGATCGGCACGTACGCGGCGCCGGACTCGAGGATGCCGAAGACGGCGAGCGGCTGTTCCCAGCCCTTGTCCATCACCACGGCGACCGTCGTGTTGGGGCGGGCGCCGAGTTCGCGCAGCCGGGCGCCGAGGGTGGTCGCGCCGGCGCGTAGCTCGCGGTAGGTCAGCGTCCTGCTGTCGGAGATGACGGCGGGCTCGTCGGGGGTGCGGGCGGCCTGGGCCCAGAACGGTTCGTGCAGCAGGAGCGGCAGGATGCCGGCTTCTGTGGCGTTGACGTGGTCGCGCAGGCGATGCTGGTGGAGCGGCAGCCAGTCGCGCGAGGTGGCCTGCCACGCGGCGGGATCGGTGGCGAGTTGTTCGAGGAACGTCATGTGGCCGTCGATGAGGTCGTCCAGCACGCGGCCGTGGAACAGCGCGTCAACGGTGTCCCAGGTGAGGACGAGTTCACCGTGCTCTTCGCGTACCTCGTGCGCGAGCTGCACCTGCGGGCGCTGCTGCGAGCTGAACACGACCCGTCCCAGACCCAGCGCCCAGGCGTCGCAGGACGCCGAGTGCAGCCGATCGCAGAAGATCACGGGCGCGAGCGCCGCAGTGGGCCGGCCGGTCGTCCGCGCGAGCTCGCGCAGCACGCGGATCCCGTCCGGCCGGTCGTGGGCCAGCCGCGTTCGCACGGCCTGTGCCTGCTGCTGGAAGGAGATGCGCGGGTCGGCGTCGACGTCGAGGAGGGTCAGCTCCGTGAAGTGGCCGACCGCTCTCGGATGCCGGTCGCGGTAGGCGTAGGCCACGGTGAAGCGGGGCTCCTTGGACCAGGCGGCCAGTGCTTGATCGAGCGCGCAGACCAGTACCGCCGAAGGCGTGAGGTCCGCGGCGTGTGCTTGGAGCGCTTGCCAGTGAGGTGCCGGCAGGCGACGCTCTCGCCGCACGCAGAGGGGCCGCTCCAGCAGACGCGGCTCGATCGCCAGGGGGAGCTGTGGCGGCAGGGCCGCGGTGAGCCCGTCCGGCGCGGTTCCGGCTCGGGCGGCGGGGACGGTTTCGGCTTCGGTTTCGGTTTCGCTGATGTGGCCTTGGTAGCCGGCGAAGATCTCCTGGCCGAGCAGCGCGAAGCCGTCCGCGTCAGCGATGAGGAGGTCCACGGCCACGTGCACCCTGCTGCGCCGCCCGTCCAGCCGCGTTACCCGCACCTCGAACAGCGGCCACCGGGCGGGGTCGAAGGCCTGTGTCGTCATGTCGGCCCGGACGGCTTCAAGCCGCCCGGTGCTCTGCAGGTCTTCCACCTGCGGCTCGTAGGCGGGTACGTCGGCCAGGATCTGCTGCCGCCCATCCCCGGTGATGACGGTGCGCAGAGCGGGATGCCGCTGGATCGCCTGCCGCCAGGCCTCGCCGTACCTGGCCAGGTCCAGCTCTTCCACGTCGGCTTCCAGATAGTGGCGGACGGCGGATCCGCCCAGCTCGAACGCCGGAAGGCGACCGAGCCAGTTCCCCTGCTGGGCAGGGGTCAGCGGGTGGCCCGTCATGCCGCCGCCACCCCCTTGCGCTCCAGGGCAGCCCGGATGTCGCCGAGCGAGCGCATCGTCGTCATCTCGGCGTTGGAGAACCGGACGCCGAACTCGTTCTCGATCTCGATGAGTAACGTGACGTGCCGCAGACTCGTCCAGGCCAGGACGTTCTCCGAGCTGGACTCGTCAGTGAAGCTGTCGGCCGGCTGCTCCAGCACGGTGGCCAGGACGTCTTCCAGTCGCATCTTCGGTTCCCTTGATCAGTAGCGGTAGTAGAGGAAGGGCGACGGTCCGCCGGCGAAGACCAGGCCCAGGCCGGCGATGACCGCGATGGCCACCGCCCAGGCCGGGTTCGGCCGCCAGGCGACCAGCCGTCGCCACCGGCGTCCGGTCTCCTTCTCCTCCGACGGGATGGTGGGCAGGCCCACCTCGTACCTGCCGAGGATCTCCTGCGTGTTGCGCGGGAAGAACAGCGCGATCGCCCCCAGGAAGATCGTCCACAGGACGGCGGGGACGACCGTGAGGCCGCCGAGCAGCACGTTGGTGCCGTAGAACTGGGCGACGCCCGCGCCTCCGGCCGCACCGAGGCCGACCATGGCCGCGAGGATCTGCGTGGCCGAGCCGGCGTCGGGAGCGCGCAGGTACACCAGCGAGGCGACCAGGGGGATCATCATCAGCAGCCAGCCCACCGGCGCCGGGATGCGCGGCAGCCGCCGCTTGGCTCCGAGCTCCCGCCAGGTGAGGTTGATCGACAGGGCGATCCCGTGGATCGCGCCGGAGATGATGAACCCCCAGCCCGCGCCGTGCCAGAACCCGACCAGCACGAACGTCACGAACACCGGCAGGCAGATCACCGCCGGCAGCCGCACCCACTGCGGCCACTTGCGCCGGATGCCGCGCCGCATCAGATTCGCCGTCATCGGCGTGTACACGTAAGTGGTGAAGAAGCGCACCATCGTCATGTGCCAGCGGCGCCAGAACTCCACCAGGCTGGTGGCCTTCAACGGCGAGTTGAAGTTGAGCGGCAGCCGCACTCCGATCATGTAGCCGAGTCCCAGAGCCATGTCGGAGTAGCCGGAGAAGTCGAAGTACAGCTCGAAGGTGTAAGCGAGCGCGCCGACCCAGGCGCTCCCGGTGGAGACCGCTCCGCCCGCGCCGGCGGTGTCGAACATGGTGGCCACGTACGGGGCGACGCTGTCGGCCAGGACTGCCTTCTTGAACAGTCCCATGGCGAACATGGTCAGCCCCACGGCGACGAACTTCACCCCGGTCCGCTCGCGTACGGGCGTGTCGAGCTGCTTGAACACCTCGCTCTGGCGCACCAGCGGCCCGGCGGTGATGTAGGGGAAGAACGTGCCGAACAGCAGGTAGTTCAGGAACGACAGCCGCTCGATCTGGCCGGCGTAGGTGTCGAGCAGGAAGCCGATCTGGATGAAGGTGTAGAACGACAGCCCCACCGGATACACCGCGGCCAGCGCGCGCAGGTCGGTGCCGAACAGGGCGTTGACGTTCTCGGCGAGGAAGCCGGTGTACTTGTAGAAGCCCAGCAGCAGCAGGTTGGCCGCGATGCCGCTGATCAGCACGGCCCGTCTGCCGCGGCCGCCTTCGGGCAGCCGTCTCATCCGCCAGGCGAACGCGAAGTTCATCGCCACCGAGCCGAGCAGCACCAGCAGATAGCCGGGGCCCAGCGAGGCATAGAACACCAGCGAGGCGGCGACCAGCCAGGCCAGGGCCGGTTTCTGGCTGGTGAACACGCGGGTCAGCAGGTAGTAGCCGGCCAGCACGATCGGCAGGAACACCAGCAGGAAGGTGTAGGAGGTGAAGGACATGGCCTCAGACCCCCGTGTCCGCGGGGATCAGGCGCACGACCTTCGACAGGCACGCGGGCTTGGAGTGGATCTGGTCGATGAAGTCCGCCGCCACGCAGCCGACCTTCGCGGGATCGTAGCCACCTACGGAGACCACTCCCCACCGCTTGCTCATGTCCCGGGCGATCGCCTCCAGCGAGTTCAGCGTCTTTCCGAACGGACGCTTCTGCACTTCGGCGTAGAAGTCCGGGTGATAGGGCGTCTGCACCAGCACCACGCGTACGCCTTTGCCACGCAGGAAACTGATCGCCCTGCCCATGGCGTCGACCAGAGCCGGGTCGATCTTCGGCGCCCGGTCGCCGATCTTCAGCAACTCCTTACGGACATTACCGTCGACGAATTTCTTGGTGTATTTGGCGAGGCTTTTCCCGGACCAATGGATGGATCCGTCCGCGGCGATGACCTCAAGGGAAGGGTTCTGCAGGCGGGTGGTCGGCCCAGGTTCTGCGGGGACCGCCGACACCTGACGGGTCCGCTCAAAGACGGCCGGGGCATAGAAAAGGCCCGACCAGTTCTTGACGGGGAAGGTGTCGGCATAGGAGTGCGCGGGGACATCCAGGCGGGCGGCCATCGCCCGGTATTCGTCGGCCCACTCCTGCCATTCGGCGGCCTCTCGTTCCGCGGGTGGCTGGAAGCTGATGAAACGCAGGCTCAAGATCAGAGTTTTGGGCAGCTTGCCTGCCCGGTCCAGCAGGTAGGCCAGCGCGAGGGCGTCTTCCGCCTGGTCGTTGCTCACCCAGGCGTTGAAGAAGGTCTGGCCGGGGAACAGGTCGGCGTGCGCCTCCCACCAGCGGCTCCCGCCGAACACGACCACGTCGGGGGCGGCCTTCAGCTGGTAGATCTGCTCGCGCCGCAGCGCCCGCCAATTGATGTTGGTGTCGTAGTTGGCGTAGTTCTGGCCCTGCGTCAGCAGGGCGGCCACCTCACGGATATGACCGCGGTCGTAGGCGAGCGGATTCAGCCGGTAATTCCATACACCGACCCCGGCGAACAGGAGAACCGCCAGACCGAGGGTGAGCAGGGAATATAAACGGTAACGCGGACGCGCGTCGACATCAGCGGGCATGGTCGGAAGAACCCCCGATCCTGGTGCACATCGCGATTTATCTCGGCCGGATTCTCTACCAGGCCCCCACCCAGGTCCGCCCTCATCGCTACCTGCGTCAGGATCGTGAACATACGAGGAATTGTCAAGACTGGTAAGACGTTTCCAAATATCGGACAGTCAGTCATGCGCGCTGACGAGAAGTCGCGCAAGGAAACCGAATTCGAACGAGTCCGAAACGATGTTTTGTGCGTCATTCCAGAATCCCTTTGGGTATTACCGGCATGAAAAGAGGGGAATATTGTGAGCCGTGCGTGGCGGGTGGACGGCCGCCTGCTGCCCGATGGCGAACCGTGCACGTTCTTCGTCGCCGACGGGCGCGTCACCCGAGAGCCGGTGAGCGGGGCGCAGACCCTTGTGGACAACGGCTGGATCATCCCCGGCCTGGTCGACGCTCACTGCCACATCGGTCTCCGCACCGGCGGCAGCGCCGTCACCACCGCCGAGGAAGCCCGATCGCTGGCTGCGGCCGACCGCGACACCGGGGTGCTGGCGATCAGGGACACCGGTTCGCCGAACAACTTCCCCGAGCTGGACGGGCTCTCCGACCTGCCGCGGGTGATCCGGTCCGGACGCCATCTCGCGCCTCCGGGCGGCTACCTGCCGGGCGTCGCCGTCGAATGCTCCTCAGCCGAGCTGCCCGCCGCCGTCGCCGCCCAGGCCGCCCAGGGACACGGCTGGATCAAACTTGTCGGCGACTGGATCGACGACGCGTCCGGTGACCTGCTCGTCAGATGGGACACCGCCTCGGTGAAGGCCGCCGTCCAGGACGCGCACGCCTTGGGCGTCAAGATCGCCGCACACACTTTCAGCGAGGCCGGCGCGGCCATGATGGTCGAGGCGCGCGTCGACTCCATCGAGCACGGCCCAGGGTTGTCGACCGGACTGCTGGAGGAGATGGCGCGATCGGACATCGCTCTCGTCCCCACGATGAGCGCCATCGCCACCTTCCGCTCCATCGCCGCGGTGGCAGCAGCCCGCTATCCGCGCTACGCCGCTCACCTGCGCGACCTCAGCGCGGGATTCGGCTCTGTCGTCCGCGCCGCGCACGAGATCGGCGTAGCCGTCTACGTGGGGACCGACGCGGGTTGCGACGTTCGCCACGGGCTCATCGCCCAGGAAATGCTCGCACTTCACCGCGCCGCCGGGCTGAGCGCGACGCAAGTGCTGGGGGCGGCCTCGTGGCGGGCCCGTGCATGGCTCGGGCTCGACGTCCTCGACGAAGGAAGCCCCGCCGACTTCGTGGTTTACGACACCGACCCGCGTGCGGAGCTCGCAGCGGTCAGGCAGCCGCGGCGTATCGTGCTCAACGGCGTCCCTCTTCGCTGACGACGTCCAGGAGCAAGAGTCAAGACCTGTGGATCGTGAGTTTCTGGCCCCCTCCTGGCAGACGATTCACGGGCTGTTTCGGCGCTGGCATCTGGCGGCGTATCCTCACCGCATTACAGGCCCAGGCTGGTGCGGCCCTCGGCCGAGAATGTGGCCGGGCCCAGCGCGATCGCCCTCGCCACGCCGGTCAGCCGCTCGATCTCGGAGCCGGTGCGGGGCTCGTCGTGGTGCGGCTCACCGCCGCCGGGCGCGGGCAGTGGCGGGCCGGTGCCGCCCATGGGGGTGGTCATTCTGCGCGATCACAGCCGAGATCCTTGTCGGCGCACGCTCACGCGGGCGTCGTGAAGCCGTCCAGCAGCAGGTCGGCGACCTGGGGTCCGATGGTGGCGGGGTCGGTGCGCAGGGTGCGGGCGAACCGGGTGACCACGTGCAGGGTGCCGGTGATGGCCTGCGGCAGCAGCTCGGGCGGCAGGTCGCGGCGGAGCAGCCCCTCCTGCTGGCCGCGTTTGACCAGGGCGAAGACGGCCTGGTGCATGCGGCGGGAGGCCGGCGGCGGTGAGGGGCGGTGGGAGTCGGCGGGCAGCGGCTGCCATTCGGAGCTGACGGCGAGCACCGGGTAGCGCTGGATGATGGCGGCCATCTCGATGATGAGCGCGCGCAGGGCGGTGACCGGGTCGAGGTCGCCGTCCGTGGCGCGGGTGATGACCTGCTGGGCCTCGGCCGCGGCGGTCTCGAAGATGGCCGTGCGCAGGGCCTGGCGGTTACGGAAGCGGCGGTAGACGGTCATGCGCACCAGGCCGGCCTCGTCGGCGATGCGCTGCATGGTGGCGTTCGGGTCCTCGGCCAGCACCCGGGCGGCGGTGGACAGGATCAGCGCGTCGTTGGCGCGGGCGTCGCTGCGTGACCCCCTGCGCCGTGGTGGGGCCGGGGAAGAGCTCATCGCTTAAGTGTTACACATCTGCCTCAGGTAGTGGCCTAGCTTCGGCGGCATGTCCGCTCGATCGACAACACCGCAGGGGCGGATCGACCCGTCCCTGCTGAAACTGGGTCTGGTTCTCGTGCTCGGCATCGTCAGTGGTTGATGGAACGCTTCAGCGTCAAGCGGCTGTTCGTGCTGGGCGTGGCCCTGTTCTCGGCCGGGTTGGCCTGTGTGCGGCGTCCTGGGACGCGGGCAGCCTGATCGCCTTCCGGGTGGTGCGGGGCGCGGCCGGGGCACTGCTGATGCCGGTCGCGCTGCCGCCCTGATGGCGGTGGTCCTCGCCCAGGCCGGGGACTTCGGCACCGCGTTCTGGTGGGCCACCGGCCTCACCGCCGCCGGCACCCTGGGCGCCCTTCTCCTGCCGGGCGGCGACACCGTCCCAGCGCGTACCGAAATCAAGGAGCGATGATGATCAGCAGAGAGATCCACCTCGTCCGCCACCCCGAAGGCGAGCCCTGCCTGACGGACTTCCGCCTGGTACAGACGCCCCTCCCGGCCCTGAGAGACGATCACGTGCTGGTCCGCAACCGGTACTTCGCGCTGGCCGCCGTCATGCGCACCCTGATGACCGGAGCCGACATCGGCATGCCGCTGGGCGCCTACCGGCCCGGCCGCCCCCTGTTCGGCTCCGCGCTGGGAGAGGTGATCGACGTCGGTCCGGCCGCCGACGGCGACCTGCGCCCGGGCGACCTGGTCCTGCACCACTACGGGTGGCGCGACCACGTCGCCGAGGCCGCCGCACGGTTCCGCCGGGTGCCCACCGGCGTGCTGCCCGATCCGGTCCTGCACCTCAACCAAGGACTGACCGCGTACGCCGGACTGGTCGAAGTCGCCCGGCTACGTCCGGGGGACACCGTGTTCGTCTCCGGCGCCGCCGGCGCGGTGGGCACCATGGCCGGCCAGATCGCCCGGCTGAAGGGCGCCGGCCGGGTCATCGGCAGCGCCGGCTCCCCGGCCAAGCTCGAACTGCTGACCGGCGGGCTCGGCTACGACGCCGCGTTCGACTACCACGACCTTCCCATCGCGAGCCGGCTGCGTGAGATCGCCCCGGAAGGCATCGACGTCTGCTTCGACAACGTCGGCGGCGACCAGCTCGCCGCGGCGCTCGAACTGGCCAGGCCCGGCGCCCGCTTCGCGCTGTGCGGAGCGCTTCAGGACCAGCTCGGCGGCACCAGCGCCGCGGTGCGGCTGGACCCGGCCGAGATGATCGGCAAACGGGTCACGCTGGCCGGGCTTCACGTGGCCGACCACCGCGACCTGCAGGGGCCGTGGCTGCAGGACTTCCGGGATTGGCTGCGCGCCGGGGTCATCGAGGTGCCGCAGACGGTCGTACCGGGGCTGGAGGCCGCACCGGCCGCGCTGCTGTCCCTGCTACGCGGCGAGTTCGCCGGGATGGTGGTGGTGTCCCTTCCTTGAGCGGCACCTGAACGTCAGCCCGAGCCGCCGCCCTGTCAGTAGGCGAGCTCTCCGATGCCGCCATCGACCCGCAGGACGGTCCCGGCGGTGTAGGCGGACTCGTCAGAGGCCAGGTAGACAGCAGCCTTCGCCAGCTCGGTGGCGGTGCCGATGCGCTGCAGCGGCACGGTCCGCCGCAGCTCGTCGTACAGGGCGGCCTGCCGCTCGGGGCCGAGCGCGGCGAAGGTGTCGGTGAGGGTCGGCCCCGGGCTCAGCCCGTTGACCCGGACGCCCCGCTCCTTCAGCTCGTAGGTCAGCCCGCGCGACAGGGACAGCAGGCCCGCCTTGGCGGCGCCGTAGACCGCCGCGTTCTCGTGGCCGATGAAGGCGGAGACGGAGCCGACGAGGATGACGGACGCCTGCCGGGACAACAGCGGCAGCAGGGCCTTGATCAGGAAGAACGGCCCCTTGAGGTTGGTGGCGAGGAGCCGGTCGAACGCCTCCTCCGTCCATCGCTCGATCGGCAGGTGGGTGACGTCGGCGGCATTGCTCATCACGACGTCGAGCCGCGGCCACTCCTGCCGCAGCCGCGCCGCGAGCGCCGCCTGGCCGGGCACGTCGCCGGCGTCGGACAGGACGGGCAGCACCCGGTCGCCGCCCAGCCGCCGGACGGCCTCCTCCAGGCGATCTCGCGAGCGGCCGGTGATCGCGACGGCCGCTCCCTCGGCGAGGAACTCGCGGGCGGTCGCGAACCCGATGCCGCTCGTCGCTCCTGTGATCAGGGCGTACTTGCCCTCAAGACGACGCATTGACGTGGATCTCCTTACGCGTGGTTCTGGTGACGGTGGTGGGGTGGCGCGCACCGGTCAGATGGCGGTGCGGCCTCCGTCGGCGGCCACGACGGCGCCGGTCACGTAGCCGGCCTGGTCGCCGGCGAGGAAGGCGATCACCTGGGCGACCTCGGCCGGGTCGGCGGTGCGCTTCAGCGCGGTCGTCAGGCCCATGCCGCCGAGGTCCGGGCCCATGGCCGCCACCACCTTGGAGGTGGTCATCGGGCCGGGCGCCACGGCGTTGACGCGCACGTTGGAGGCGGCGAACTCGGCCGCCCAGGTACGGGTCAGCGACTCCAGCGCCGCCTTGGTGGCGCCGTAGACCGCCATCGGCGGCATGCCCAGGGCGGCCGCGGTGGAGCTGACGTTGACGATGCTGCCGCCCCCGCCGGCGGCCATCTTCGGGGCGAGCCGGGCGACCAGGACGAACGGCGCGCGCACGTTGACCGCGAAGGCGGCGTCGTAGGCGTCGAGGTCCTGCTCGGTGGTCGCGCTGAACGGGACGACGCCCCCGTTGTTGACGAGGATGTCCACCGCCCCGGCGTCCTCGGCCAGTTGCTGCACGGCCCGCGGGTCGGCCAGGTCGGCGGGGATGAAACGCACGGTCCCGGCGGCGCCGGCCCGTACGTCGGCCACGACCCGGGCGCCGCGCTCCGGGTCGGTGCCGGTGATGATGACGTTCGCCCCGCCTGTGGCGAGGACCTTCGCTGTCGCGTGCCCGAGGCCGCCGATGGCGCCCGATCCGGTGATCAGCGCCGTCTTCCCGTTGACGTTCATGGGGTCCTGTCCGTCATGCCGCCGGCGTACGCCAACGACTTCTGTGCGAGCGTTCAAGATGTCGCCCGGCCATCAACGTACAGACTTTTGTGTGAGCGGTCAAAAAGTCGTAACCTGGGGACATGGCACGTACAGGACGCCCCCGCGCCTTCGACAAGGACCAGGCGCTCGAGCGCGCGCTGATGCTGTTCTGGTCGCGCGGCTACGCGGAGACCTCCGTCCAGGACCTGGTCGACGCGCTGTCGCTGGAGAGGGGCAGCCTGTACGGCGCCTTCGGCGACAAGCGGCAGTTCTACCTGGCGGCGGTCCAGTTGTACTGGGACACCTACGAGCGCGAGCTGGTCGCGGCGCTGGAGTCCGGGCCGGTGCTGCCGGCGCTGCGCGAGGTGCTCGCGAACCCGGCCCGGGCGCAGGAGCACGCCTCCGACGCCGGCGTTCCGCGAGGGTGCATGATCGGCAACATCACCGCCGAGCTGGTCCCGCACGATGCCGAGGCGCGCGAGCTCGTGGCCCGCTCACATGCCCGCTTCACCCGGATCGTCGCCGACGCGCTGCGGCGCGCGCAGGCCGACGGCGAGGTCAGCCGGGCCGCCACCCCGGAGGCCCAAGCGCAGCTCCTGCTGTTCACCGTCCAGGGCCTTTCGCTGGTCTCGCGCGCAGGTCTCGACACCGCCGCCGCGCTCGCCGCCGCCGACGCCCTGATCGACGCCCTCCGCGCTTGAAAGCGTTGCCTCAGGTCGTGGCCGTCTCGTACCGCGGGCGGCCGGTGGTGCGGTAGGTCTGGATCGTCAGCCCCTTCGGGGTGGACCGCGAGTCGACCAGCTCGAGTCCAAGGTCCGGGCCCGTGGCGGGGAAGAGCCGCGTGCCCTGGCCGACGATCACGGGGTAGGTGAGCAGTACGATCTCGTCGACCAGCCGATGGCCGAGTAGCCAGCGGATCAGGGTGCCGCTCCCCCACACTTGCAGCTCACCGCCCGGCTCGGCCCTCAGCTCGCCGATGGCGCCCGCAAGGTCACCGGACAGGACGGTCGTGGCCGCCCATCGCGGGTCGGTGAGAGTGGTCGAGACGACGTACTTGGGCCGCGTGTTCAACGCCTCTCCGACAGGGTTTCCCGGATCCATGCCCGCGCCCCAGGAGCCGGCGAAGATCTCGTAGGTCCGCCGGCCGAACAGGAACGCGTCGGCGCGCTGGAAGGCCTGGCTGATGAACGTCGAGGCCTCGTCGTCGAGCATCGGAAGGCTGCCACACCCGGAGCTGAAAATCTGCATTGGCGAGGGTAGACATTCGCGAGCGTGGGCATTATGGTTTCTGACATCGCAAGAAACGGATCCACCGGGCAGCGAAGTAGTTCCTTGGCATCACGACGAACTGCCCGCAGCAAGATGAAGTCAGAGGTTGACGGCAGAAGGTCGGACGTGACGGGCCAGCGCAGTGGATAGGGGCCCTGATCGTGGACGCGCTGCCGAAGGTGAAGTTGGCAAGTGGTCCGGAAGAGAAACAGGAAGGGAGTGTTGACGCCATCAGGATCGCCCGTTGCCGGCTGAAGTTACGCCGCTCGGGTACCGCAGTTCCACGGGATTGGAAGGTGGTCTACGGTCACGCATCCGCGATCCGCGCAACACCGCCGTACCTCGCGGTGGATGCGCACAACAGTAAGCCGGCCGGATGGCCGGTAGATGGTGTTGAACTCTTTCGGGGCCCCGGCGCAACAGGCGCCGGGGCCCCTGTGTGCGTGGTGAGAAGGGAATGTATGGATCAAGGTCAATCGGCTGCCGAGGGCGACACGCTGGCTCCCGGCAGGATCACGGAAACGCCGGCCGAACGCACGGCCGAAGACCGGTTCGACGACGAGGACTACCCCGCCTACAGCATGGGCGCGGCCGCCGAGATGCTCGGCGTCACCCCCGCGTTCCTGCGGGCCCTGGGCACCGCCCATCTGATCGAGCCGAAACGCTCCAGCGGCGGCCACCGCCGCTACTCCCGTTACCAGCTTCGCCTGGCCACGCGGGCCCGGGAACTCGTCGATCAGGGCACTCCCGTGGAAGCCGCCTGCCGGATCATCATCCTGGAAGACCAGCTCGCCGAGGCGCTGCGGATCAACGCCGCATACGAACGCGAGCGCGCCGCCGGAACCTAGCGGCAGGCGAGGGCACGTACCCGGCCGCTCCACCCGACGCGATGGTCCCGAGCCCCCCTTCGCGCAGGTCACGACCTCCGCTTGCTGTGCGCCCTGAGGTGGCCTGTCGGCAGGTGGCAGAGCACGGGATCGTCCGCTGGGGCGGCGCAGCGTACCGGGGTACGCGCCGCCGCAGCGCCTGTCGTCGTGGCGATGACAGCTCCGTCATCGCCACGACAACGTCGGGGCACGACCGAGAGGAACGTAACCGTGCGGCCCGTCCAGCTCACCAACCCGATCGGCGGCCCGCCTCCATGCACGATCACGTCGCGCCCGGGGACACCAGCCCGGTCTCGTACGCGAGCACGACAGCCTGAACACGGTCCCTGAGCCCGAGCTTGGCCAGGATGCGGGCCACGTGCGTCTTCACCGTCGCCGGGCTGAGAGTCAGCCGTTCGGCAAGCTCGACGTTGCTCAGCCCGGTGGCCAGCAGCCGCAGCACCTCCAGCTCCCGCGCGGTCAGCTCCGACAGGTCACGGTGCGGGACCGGAGGACCGGAGTCGTCCCGGCTGGCGAACCGCTCGACCAGGCGCCGGGTGATGGCCGGGGCGAGCAGGGCGTCGCCGGTGCGCACCAGGGTCACCGCGGCCACCAGGTGCTCGGGGGTGACGTCCTTGAGCAGGAAGCCGCTGGCCCCGGTGGCGAGGATGCGGCGGGTGGCCTCGATGCCGTCCATGCGCGGCATCCTGACGTCCATGAGGACGACGTCCGGCCTGGTACGCCCGGCCGCCTCCACCGCCTCGGCGCCGTCAGCCGCCTCGGCCGTCACCTCGATGCTCGGCATCGACCTCGGGTTCGCCATGACCGGAGCCCGCTCCGTGGAGATCACCCGTACGTACGTCGCCGCCTTCTGCACCGGGAAGCCGCAGCCCCTGCTGGACAAGCCGTCCGCCCGCCATCCCGAGGTCACGTTCGGCGGCTAGGCCCGGCTCATCCCCGGACGTCAACGACGACGTGCCTCATCCTACGTGGGGCGTCTGCGCCGTGATCACTCGTGAGCGGGCCATTCCTCGGCCAGGAGCGCGTACGAGAGTCCGTCGAGCCACCCCTTGGTGCGGTGAAGCGAGTCTCGCACCGTGTGCTGTTCGCGGCGCATCCCGACCCGCTCCATCAGCCGCCACGAGGGTTCGTTGTCGTAGAAGCAGTCCGCGTGCACGCGGCGCAGGCCGAGCTTGTTGAAGGAGATGTCGATGAGGGCGCGTACCGCTTCGGTGGCGTAGCCCTTGCCGCCGTAGGCGGGATCGAGCGTCCACCCGAGCTCTCCTTGGACGCCTTCCGCCTGGTCGGCGACCTCTGCCTGGGCCCAGGCGTCCTGGATCCTCAGTGTCAGGTCGCCGATCACCCGGCCGTCCAGTTCGACGATGAGCAGGTCCGTGAGCCGGTCCGCGCGGAGGAAACGCTCACGGTAGTCGTCGTAGGTCTTCGTGGCGGCGGTGATCCATTCGTGAGTCTCCGGCAGCTGCCGGAAGGCCCAGGTCGCGTCCAGGTCGTCGGGGGCAGCCCGGCGCAAGAGCAGCCGATCGGTGGAAATCGGCCAGTCCAGCGTGTCAAGAGGGTGACGCATGGGCCCTCATACTGACAGCGGGCTGCGGTGGCACACAAACGGATTTTTCCGGACGACGACGCGGCGGGAGTGCCAGGGCTGGCCGAAGAGGTTTTCACCGTCGCTGCCTCCGAGAAGGAAGGCGAAGCGGTCCAGATCGGTGCGCCGTAAGCGGGGTGGCCGATGGCTGCCGCACGCGCAGCCGGCGGCGGCCTTCGCCTCGGCCGGGCTCTGGGCCTCCGGTGCGCTGTCGGCGTTCTTTCTCTGCGGTGGTGAGCTGTGAAAATCGCTGTCCGATTGCCGGAGCGCAGTGGTAGAGATTCGGGGTGACGATGACACTCGAGTTCCCCGTTCTGCTGCGACTGATCGAGGAACGGTCGACCGCCTTCCGCGCCGCGGTCGCCTCCGCGCCCAGCCTCGACGTACAGGTGCCGACCTGCCCCGAGTGGACGCTGTTCGATCTGGCGCAGCACATCGGCGAGGGGCGCCGCGACTGGGCCGCCACCCTCGCCGCAGGTCCTGCTCCGGCCAAGTCCGCAGCCCAGGGCGCCCCGGCGGCGCCTCGGGAGCGCGAGGCCCTGCTGGCCTGGCTGGCGGAGTCCACGGACCAACTGGTGGACGCCTTGCGGAAGGCCGGCCCGGATCGCGGTTGCTGGACGTGGTGGGGGACGTCGCAGTCGCCGCCGACCTCCGGTGCCGTAGCCCGGCACCAGCTCCAGCAGCTGGCGGTGCACACCTACGACGCCCAGATCACCGTAGGTGCCCCGCGGCCGCTGCCGGACGAGGTGGCGCTCGACGGTGTCGAGGAGTTCCTGTTCACCTGCGTCGCCACGACAAGTGCCTGGCCGCACAAGCCGGCCACCGTCGACTTCCACGCCTCCGAGGGCCGCTCCTGGCGCCTCTCGCTCTCCGCCGACGGCGCACGGACCACCCGCCTCCCCGTGCCCGGCACCTTGCCGGCCACCACTGCGGGCCAGGACCTGGACGCGGCCTCCGCCTCCGCTCGGGGCACGGCCGGCGAACTGGTCCTCTCCCTGTACGACCGCATCCCGTTCGACGCCCTGGAGCTCGACGGCGACCGGCGTCTCTTCGAGCAGCTCAGCGCCTGGGACCCGGATGAGTAGGACGTGACGATGCGCCACCTCCTGCGCCACCCTTCCTCGGGCTCGAACCCCTGCCCCACATGATGATCTCCATCAACGGGACCCAGCCGAGGATCTTCCAGCTCGGCACGGGAGCGACGACGGCCGGCCTCAGCATGCAACTGGCGAAGGAGGCCGGCCTGAAGGTGATCTCCGAGAGCACGGGAAGCGCAGACAAGCAGCAGTTCACGAGGTACTACGAACGCCGGTGTGCTGACACTGACCTGCCCGGCTCGTGACCAGGCTGGCCATGCTGAAGGGCGGTGCCACCGAGCAGGGCCATGAGAGGTCGGGCTCTTCTGCGTCGTTCGGGCCCATCACGGCCGCCTGAGCGCGCGGGCGGCCTGCGGCGCAGAGGCCGGCTTTCGGGTCCATACCGGGCGACCGTGAGGTGAACGGGGATGAGTCATACTTGAGGCGCTCGTCCATCCGACGGGCCACCTGGTGTGGTCGTGAGGACGTGGGAGAACGTCGACGACTCCGCCGACGGGAAGGCCGAGGTCGACTCCGATACCGATCGCGCCGGGCCGAGGCACCCAGGTGACTGTGCCCGTGATCTGCTGCCCAAGCGCAAGGCGAACTCGAAGGTGATCCCAGGTGTCCTGGTCGGGCGGCAGGTAGCGGACGCGCTCGCCTTCCTGCCGCCATGGTCGCACGCCTCGGGATCAGCGGCCGCTGATCGTCACGATGGATCAATGATCGGCCTGGCGAGGTGGACGGGGCCGTCGGCGGCGCGGTTGCGTTGGAGGCTGCGGTCGAGACTGTCCAGCTTCTCCGCGGCCTTGGCAAGGCTGACCTGGAGGCCTTGGACGTCCCCGAGCCAGCCGCCTCCGTGATGCGGTCATCTAGGTATGGACGATCTCGATGAGCCTCACGGCATTGTGGATTGAGATCGGTTCACGACCCAGTTCTGGTTGCCGTAATCCTTGAAGTCGCAGTGGTACGCCTTGACCACGTTGCCATGGAACATGGCACCGCCGCCGACGCCGATGCAGAACCCGGGGTAGGCGAAACTGCGGATCGACGCCAGCCGAGCAGTCGGGTGGACGACTCCTCCGGCTGAGCTGGCGAGCTGCCATCGCGCGCGGTCTTGAGGGGCCGTGCACGAGCCTTGGAAGACGTCCCGCGACCCTTCCGGGTTGAGGACGTCATCCACCACGAGGCAGTATCCGCTGCCGTTGTTGACCTTGATCCGGGTGTTGGAGCGATTGTCGAGGAACTGATAGTCCTGGTTGACCCGGCCATCGCAGCGGTACAGCCCTGTTTCGGCGCCTGCGTCGGGAGAGCCTCCGCCGATGCCGATGCAGAATCCCTCGTCCTTCTGATTGTTGATCGGCTCCGACTTGCGGAAGTCGGCGTGGGCTGGTGCGGCCAGGATCTGCGCCGTGAACAGCGCGGCGACGGCGAGGATGGAGGCCGGTACGACGCGGCGGATGGTGCGGTGCATTGGTCTGGCTCCTTGGCAGGTTCGGGACGGACTGGTCGAGGGATGAGGTGAATCGACTGCAGCCGGTCAGGGGTGCAGGCGCGAGGACCCGCCATGCGGGCGGTGCTCGTCGATGGTGCAGCACGCTGACCATGGGAAACACGGCAAAATTACGCGCGCCACCGGTGCTCTCGGAAACACCGGAGCCCGGCGGCCTCGGCGCGGGTGCGCTGTCCGGGTGCGCTGTCCGTCCGCGTCAGGGTGTGCGGTCCGCTCGCCTGGCTCACTAGGCGCTGGCCTTGGCGCGGTTCTGGGCGGACTGGCCGACCCCGATGACCATGCTCAGTGCGGTGCCTGTGTCCGCCGCCCACACGTCCACGAGGCCCGCTTCCGACCGGCGGAAGGCGAGCACGGGAACCCGCCGGGGAGTCCGTGCTCGGCGTCGGCGAGTGTGGCACGCGGCCGCTACGGCATCAGATCGAGCCGATGCACGCAACCCTCCGCTTGAGCCCGCCGCTGCTCGGCGTCGTGTTCGAGTCGGGCATGCTGCCGGTGACCCGCCCCCCGGGCATCGGGACGGCAGGGGCCCCCGCATGAAGCTCGAACACCTCACCGGCCGCGACGCGCTCGCCCGCACCTCCTGCCTGGTGGAGATCTACGGGGAGGCGTTCGGCGGCCCACCCTGGCACGAGGACGCGCGCGCCGCGGACGCCTTCGCCGAACGGCTGACCGCCGACGCGCGCCGCCCGGGGTTCACCGCGGTCCTGGCGAGCGACGAGGCCGGGCGTGCGGGGTTCGGCACGGCCTGGCGGACTCTGAGCCCGTTCCCCGCCGGCCGCGCCTACGACCGCGTACGCGCCGAACTCGGGGACGAGGCGGAAGGCCGTCTGGCCGGAGCGCTGGAGGTGGACGAACTGGCAGTGCGTCCGCACGCGCGCGGGCGCGGCCTCGCGGGAGGGATTCTCGACCTGCTGTGCGCCGGCGCCTGCTGGCTGCTGACCGCCCCGTTCGCGCTCGACGCGATCAAGCTGTACGAGCGGCTCGGCTGGCATCGCCTGACCAGGCCTGGAGCGGACATCGTGGTCTTCTCGACCATACGCCGGCCGGCCTCACAGAACGTGGCTGCGGCGGCCCGTGACCTGTGAGGGAACGATCCGGACACGAAGGTGGTGGCCGCCGCCCGCCCAACGTGGTGACGCCACAGCACGGGCTCGGCCCGCTGGTACTGTCCGACGCCGCAGCCCGGGTCGGCATGTCCCCGGCTCGTACGCCGCGCACGTCGCCGTCGCGGGCCGCCCGCCACCACCGGCCTCTCACCGACACCACCTGAGCGCAGCTCGCCACCCACCTCGTCGACGCCTCCGGCATCACCCCCGCTCGGCGACCTCGAAGCCTGCCGATGGGCGCGCTCCGGCACGTCCACGACCACATTCACCTGCTGGCCACCCGCGCGCGCCTGTACGGACGGATCCCTGAGACGCACGGCAACGGGTATCGGAGGCGGGAGACCTGCGACCGGATCGAAGCCGAACTCCGAAGTGATCAGCTACTCAGGGTGATGCCGAGTCTGGCCGGGACGTCAGTGGCCCTGGACGTCGAGGACGGTCCTGGAGAAGTCGCGGGAAGCGGCGGACGCCATGAGCCGGGATCCGCCGCAGTCGCCTCACGTGCTCTGCGGGCCGGGAAGGACGCGGTCAGACGGCCAGAACCTCGACCAGCGTGGCGGCGAACTCGTCGGGGCGGGACCAGTAGCCCGTGTGATCACCGGGAAAGTCGATGACCGGTTGGTTCCAGCGGGCCGCCAGCGTTGCGGCTGGACGAGAGGGGAAATGTGCACGCGACTCCTGGCCTCCCGCGAGCACGATGCGGGCCTGCTGTCTGTCGAGCGCGGCGAGGTCCGGGCGGTAGCCAGGGGCGTTCGGCACTTCGCTGGTCAGGATGGTGTGGACGTTCGCGGGCATCCGGCTGATCAGGTCGGGTGCGATATGGGGCGGCTTGGCGGCCGTGTCGATCCCGATGCCCGCCGTGAACATCTGCATCGCCGGACCGGCGCCCTGCTCCTGGTAGGTGAAGCTGACGTCCTGGAAGAACCGCCGCCAACGCGTGGCGTCCGGCAGCAGTTCGGCCAGTGGTGGTTCGTGGGCGACGAGCCTGGTGACCTGCTCGGGGTGTCGGCTGATCAGCGCGAGACCGATGACGGCTCCCGCGCTGCTGCCGAAAACGTGTGCCGGCCCTTCAGCCACGGCGTCGAGCAGCGCACGCGCGTCTTCGGTGTGCGTCTCGGCCCACCCTGCGTGGGACTCCTGCCGGATGGGGCTGCGGGAGAATCCCCGGCGGTCGTAGCTGATGACCGTATGGCGGCCGGCCAGCAGGTCCGCCAGATCAGCGTAGAACCCGGCATCGCCATTGCTGCCAGGAATCAGCAAGAGCGCTGGTCCCGCACCGCGCAGTTCGTAGTGGAGGCGCGCGCCGTCCACCTCCAGCATGCGGCTGTGGCCAGTGGCCATGGTCCCTTGCTCCTTCACCTGGCGAATAAGATGCGGGCTGCATCTAATGTGTCAGCCGGCGATGGGACGCACAATGCAGCTGAGGAGTCGAGATGAGCCGACGGCGCGGAGCGCACCTGGAGCGGGCGATCCTGGACGCGGCCTGGGATCTGCTGACCCAGGTCGGCTACGCCAGGCTGTCCATGGAGGCCGTCGCCGCCAAGGCGTCGACCAGCCGGCCGGTCATCCACCGGCGCTGGCCCACCCGAGCCCGGCTGGCCCTGGCCGCCATGGACCACTTCGCACCCGCCGAGACCGCGCCGCCTGACACCGGCAGCCTGCGAACCGACCTGCTCGCCCTGATGGAGCAGGTCGCCGGCCGGACCAAGACGGTCCACGGCGAAATCCTCGCCGGCATGGCAGCCGAGACCGCCCGCGATCCGGAAGCCGCGCGCGCACTACGCGCCTGGCTGACGACCGCGACACGGGGACGGCACGTCACGGCCGTCGTCCAGCGCGCCGCCGAGCGCGGCGAGATCCCCGCCGTTCAGTTGCTCCCGCGCGTGGCCACACTCCCGATGGACCTCATCCGCAACGAGGTCATCCTGTACGGCCAACCGCCCGGCAAGCAGACGATCGCCGAAATGGTCGACTCCATCATCCTTCCCGCGATACACCAAGCCGCAGCAGTGGCGTGAGACGGCCGGATCACAAGGCCTTGCCGACCTTCACCAGGTTGCGGACAGCAAGGTGCGTTCACCGCGACGGTGACGTCGCTGCCGGCAGCCCGCGACCAGCGCCTTCCGGCCGTCGTCGGCGACGGCGTCGACCCGGCAAGGGTGGCTCATGTCACGACACTCCGCGCGACCGAGCTGACACTCTCCGGAGCGAGAGGGGCTTAGGCTGCAAGCGCAAGGGTCACGGCCTCGAACGCACAGGCAGGTCACGAGCAGCATGTCCAGCGAGCCTTCTTCGCCCCCTGAGGCGAGCAGGCGCACCGTCATCAAGGCCGCCGCCGTGGCCGCCGTCTCGGTGACGGCGGGTGCCGCGGAGCCCGGGGCGGCGGGTGCCGCGGAGCGGGTCGGGGCCGGGCGCGAGGGCACGGTCCGAGGGCCGGTCAAGGTGTCGTTGCAGGTCAACGGCGTCGTACGCGAGCAGCGCCTGGAACCGCGGGTGACCCTGCTCGACGCCCTGCGCGAACGGATCGGTCTGACGGGGACGAAGAAGGGCTGCGACCGCGGCGAGTGCGGCGCCTGCACGGTGCTGGTGGACGGGCGGCGCATCACGTCGTGCCTGACTCTGGCGATCATGCAGGAGGGCCGCGACATCACGACCATCGAGGGCCTGGCCGGGCAGGACGGGCGGCTGCACCCCGTCCAGCGTGCCTTTGTCGACCAGGACGGGCTGCAGTGCGGCTTCTGCACCCCGGGGCAGGTCATGTCGGCCGTCGCCTGCGTGAAGGAGGGTCACGCCGGCTCCGATGAGGAGATCCGCGAGTGGATGAGCGGCAACCTGTGCCGCTGCAGCTGCTACCCGAACATCGTGGCCGCCGTCCGGCAGGCCGCCGGGGAGATGACCTGAGTGGACGACTTCGCCTACACCCGCGCCGGCCGCGCCGAAACCGCGATCCGCCTGGCCGCGCAGCCGCGCACGCGTTTCATCGCCGGCGGCACCGACCTGCTCTACCTGATGAAGGAGGGCGTCGAACGCCCCGAGCACCTGATCGACATCAACGCGCTGCCGTTGGCGGGGGTGCGGCGGGCCGGGGGCCGGATCGAGCTGGGCGCACTGAGCCGGATGAGCGACGTGGCCGCGCACCCCGCCGTGGGCCGGCGGCTGCCGGTGCTGGCGCAGGCCCTGCTCGCCAGCGCCTCACCGCAGGTGCGCAACATGGCCTCGCTCGGCGGCAACCTGCTGCAACGCACGCGGTGCTGGTACTTCCGCGACGCCTCCATGCCGTGCAACAAGCGCGCGCCGGGCAGCGGTTGCCCGGCGATCGAGGGCCGCAACCGGTGGCACGCCATCCTCGGCGGCAGCCGGTCGTGCATCGCGGTGCACCCTTCCGACCTGGCCGTGGCGCTCACGGCCCTGGACGCGACGGTGCACGTCCTCGGCGCCGCGGGCCCGCGCGCGATCGGCATCGCGGACTTCTACCTGCCGCCCGGCGACACCCCGCACCGCGAGACGGTGCTGCGCGCGGGCGAGCTGATCACGAGGATCGACGTGCCTCTCACGCCGCTGGCCGAGGGCTCGCGGTATGTGAAGGTACGCGACCGGGCGAGCTTCGAGTTCGCCGTCGTCTCCGTCGCGGCCTGCGTCCGGCTGGAGGATGGTCCGCGGGACGGTGCGGTGCGGGAGGCGAGCCTGGCCTTCGGCGGCGTCGCGCCCCGGCCCTGGCGCTCGTCCGCCGTGGAGCGGGCTCTGACGGGCCGCCCGCTGACCCCGGCCTCGATCCGCGCGGCCGGTGAGGCCCTGGTGCGCGAGGCGCGACCGCGCCCGGACAACGCCTTCAAGGTCCCGCTGGTGCAACGGGCCCTGTCGGACGTGCTGGAGCAGCTCAGGGGGCCGCGATGAGCGTGGTCGGCAAGCCCGTCGCCCGGGTGGACGGCGTCGCCAAGGTCACCGGCGCCGCCCGCTACGCCGCCGACACGCAAGTCAGCGGCGTGACGCACGGCGTGCTGGTCCCCAGCACGATCGCGCGTGGTCGCATCACGGCGATCGACACCACCAAGGCCGCCGCCGCGGCGGGGGTGCTCGGCGTCTTCACCCATCGCAACCTGGGCCGCCTCAACGTCACTGGCCTGCGGGGCTCGCTGCCCTTGCAGGACGACCGGATCCGGCACGCGGGACAGCCCGTCGCCATCGTGGTGGCGCGCACCCTCGAACAGGCCCGGCACGCGGCCACCCTGGTCAAGGTCGCCTATCGCGCCGAACGGCCCCGGGTGAGGCTGGCCACCGACCTCGGCAATGCCTATCTGCCCGCCAACGGGCCCGACGGCGCCGACAACGTCTACGTGCGCGGTGACGTCGCCCGCGCCCTGGCCGAGGCTCCCGTCCGGATCGAGGCCACGTACACCACGCCACTGCAGCACCACAACCCGATGGAGCCCTCGGCGGCGGTCGCGAGGTGGGAGGGCAGGCGCCTGATCGTCCACGAGTCGTCCCAGGCGATCGCCGGCATCCGGGACGCGCTGGCGACGGCGTTCCGGCTGCCGCGGGAGAACGTGCGGGTCCTGTCGCCGTACACCGGCGGCGGGTTCGGCGCGAAGGCTTTCGCCGCCTGGCCACGGGTCGTCCTCACCGCCGCCGTCGCCCGGCGGGTCGGACGGCCGGTCAAGCTGGTGCTGACGCGGGCCGACACCTACACCAGCTACGGGCACCGCGCCGAGTCGCACCAGGTGCTGCGCCTCGGCGCCACGCGCGACGGACGGCTGACCGCGCTCGACCACACCCTCATCCAGCAGGTGGCGCGTGCCGAGGGACAGTTCGCCACCAGCGCCAGGGTCACCCGCATGCTGTACACCTGCCCGAACGTGCGCACCACGCAGCAGGCCGTCGCCCTTGACCTGGCCAACGGCAGCTACGTCCGGGCTCCGGACACCATCACCAACTTCGCCCTGGAGTCGGCGCTGGACGAGCTGAGTCACAGGCTCGGCCTCGACCCCGTCACGCTCAGGCTCCGCAACTGGTCGCCCGTCAACCAGGAGACCGGCGTCCGGCACGGCAGCAACCAGCTGCGCGCCTGCTACCGACGCGGAGCGGCGCGCTTCGGCTGGTCGCGCCGCGACCCCATGCCCCGCTCCATGCGCGACGGCGACTGGCTGATCGGCTGGGGAATGGCCACGGCCGGCCACACCGCCGGCGGCGACCAGGTGGCGGGCGCCGAGGTGATCATCGACGCCGGCGGCACCGCTCTGATCCGCAGCGGCACGCAGGAGATCGGCACCGGCACCCTCACGGTGCTGCGGCAGGTGGGCGCCGACGTGCTGGGCCTGCCGCTGCGTGATGTCCGCTTCGACCTCGGCGACAGCGACTTCCCGTGGGCGCCGCCGTCGGTCGCGTCCGCGACCGTGCCCTGCACCGGGACCGGCGTCGTCCGCGCCGCGACGGCGGCGCGCGACCAGGTGATCGCCCGGGCCGTGGCCGACGAGCACGGCCCGCTGCACGGCCTGCCGCCCGCGCGGATCGGCGTCGAGGACGGCTTCCTGTTCGACCTCGACCGCCCGTCGCGCCGCGTCAGCCATCGGGACGCGCTGCAGGGCCGGCCGGTCCGGGCGGCCGTGCCGATGGGAGAGGAACTGACTACGGCGTACTCGGTCGGCGCGGTGTTCGCCGAGGTCGGCGTCCACCGGCTGCTGGGCCGGGTGCGGGTGAGCCGGGTCGTCGGCGTCTACGACTGCGGCCGGGTGCTCAACGAACGCACCCTGCGCAGCCAGGCGGTCGGCGGCGTGATCTGGGGCATCGGCGTCGCCCTCACCGAGCACACCCTGGTGGACCCGCGCCTGGGCCGCGTCGTCACCCCGAACCTGTCCACGTACCTCATGCCCGTCAACGCCGACGTGCCCGGCCTCGACCTCACCTTCATCGACCGCCCCGACCCCTCCAGCGAGGCACTCGGGGCCCGCGGCTTCGGCGAGACGCCCGCCACCGGCGTGGCCCCCGCCATCGCCAACGCCGTGCACCACGCCATCGGCCACCGCGTCCGCGACCTGCCCATCACCCAGGACAAGATCCTCGCAGCCCTGTCACCACCACCACCGCAGCGGCTCTGACGCCACTGGCGTCGCGCGGCGGTTCGCCGCCGTCCTTCGACGCACCCTGGGGTGCGAATGGCGGGCCGTTGCCGAAGTGGCGGCTCCGGGACAGTGTGCCAACACGCGATGGGTTCCGGTAGGTTCGTCACCTGCTGCTCAAGAGATCATGGAGGAGGCCCTCCAGCAGGTAACGGTCATGACCGATGAACGCTGGTCCTGCCTACGGAGGGTTGCGCGATGGGACTGGGCATCAAGATCTTGGGCCCGTGGGAGCTGACGATGGACGGCGCAGCGCTGTCGCTGACCGGCAGCCGGCGGATCGGCCTGCTGACCCGGCTGGCGTTGAGCGCCGGCCGGGTGGTCACCCCTGATCAGCTCCTCACCGACGTGTGGGCGGAGAGCCGGCCGGCGACAGCGCCGAAGCAGCTCCACATCGTGGTGTCGAAGCTTCGCGAGTTCTTCGCGCTCCAGGGGCTCGACGAGGTCATCGTGACCACGCCGGGCGGATACTGCCTGGACGTGCCACCTGATCACGTCGATGCCCACCTGTTCATGAGGCTGGTACGCGAGGCGCGCGCCGACCGGGCCAGGGGAGAGATCGTCACGGCGGACAAGGCGTTCCGGCAGGCTCTGGCCTTGTGGCGGGGAGAGGCCCTGACGGGCATGTCGGCGGAGTGGGCCGGGATCGAGGCCACCCGTCTGACGGAGGAACGCCTCACCGCTGTGGAGGATCATGTCGATCTGCAGCTGGCGGCGGGTGACCACCATGCGGTGATCCCGGATCTGACCGTCCACATCGAGGCGCACCCGCTGCGGGAGAGGCTGCACGCGCAGCTCATGCTGGCGCTCTATCGCGCTGGACGGTCGTCGGAGGCACTCGCGGTCTACCAGGAGGCCCGCCGCGTCATGGTTCAGGAGCTCGGCATCGAGCCGAGTGCCGAGCTGCGGTGGCTCCAGCAGGCGGTGCTCGCTCGCGATCCCGTCCTCGATCTGACCGTTCCGGCGCAGCGGGCCACGCTCGGCGGCACCGTCGCCCCGGCCGAGCTTCCCGCCGACACCCGGGCCTTCACCGCCCGCGAGGCCGAGCTCGCGTGGCTCGGCCAGGCGCTCACCGACTCGGAGGCCGGCACGCCGGCGATCGTCGCCATCGGCGGTCCCGGCGGGATCGGCAAGTCCGCGCTGGCCGTGCATCTGGCGCACGCCGTCGCCGGCCGCTACGCCGACGGCGTTCTCTACCTCGACCTGCACGGCGCCACCGACGGCCTGCGGCCTCTGTCGCCGCTGGAGGCGCTCGGCCGGCTGTTACGCTCGCTCGGCCTGGACGGCTCCGCCGTCCCGACCACGGTGGACGAGGCCGCGGCCCGCTACCGATCCCTCACCGCGGCGCGGCACGTCCTGCTCATCCTCGACAACGCCCTGGACGCCCGCCAGGTCCGCCCGCTCATTCCCGCCGGGCCTGGCTGCGCGGTCGTCATCACCAGCCGGCAGGTTCTCACCTCGGTCGACGGAGCGAGCCAGCTGAACCTGCCCGGCCTCGACCCGTCCGAATCCACCGCGCTGCTGGCCCGGATCGCCGGCCCCGGCCGGGTTCACGCCGAGCCGGAGTCCGCCGAGCGGATCGTCCGGCTCTGCGGGGGTCTGCCGCTCGCCCTTCGCATCGCGGCGGCCCGTCTGGCCGCCCGCCCCGACTGGACGCTGTCCTACCTCGCCGACCGGCTCGCTGACGCCGCCTGCCGTCTGGACACGCTGGAGCATGCCGACCTGGCCGTCCGCGCCTGCATCGCCGTCAGCCTCCAGCACCTCCAGGAGGAGCCCGCCGGCCAGGACGCCGTCCACCTGTTCGCCCTGCTCGGCCTCCTCGACACGCCGACCCACACCCCGGCGGCCACCGCCGCTCTCGCTGATCGGCCCGAGCGCACGGTGGCGGACGCGCTGGACCGCCTCCTGGATGCCCGGCTGCTCGAACCGGCGGGGCCGGGCCGCTACCGGACGCACGACCTCGTCCGCCTCTACGCCCGCGAGCAAGCGGACGACCTCGTCCAGGACCACGATCGGGTGGCCGCCACCCGCCGCGCGCTGCACCACTACCTCGCCACGGCCAGGACGGCCAGCCTGCTGCTCGATCCCACCTCCCCCATCGTCCGGGACGTTCGCGCCGACCAGCCAGGTCTTCACCTGGACACACCGCAGGAGGCGATCGACTGGATCGAGCTGGAGCGCGACAACCTCATCGCCGTCGCCCGGCAGGCCACCGGCCGCCCCGGCGATCCCGGCACGGTGGAGGGCCTGGCCGCCAGTCTCAACAGGCCCTTCAGCCACAGAGGCTGGCTCGCCGATCTGACCGAGATCCATCACCACGCCCTGCAGGTGGCCGCCAGGACCGGTGACTGGGCGGGCCAAGCCCGCGGGCACAACCACGTGGGCCTCATCCACAAGAACCAGGGCCGCTTCGCGCTCGCGGTCGAGCAGTTCGAACGTGCCCTCGCGTGCTGGGATCGAGCAGGTCTGCCCCTGCGCAAGGCGGGCACCCTGCACAATCTCGGCACGACCTACGGCAAGCTGGGGCGCTTCGCCGACGCGCTCGCCACCCAGGACGAGGCGGCGGCGACAGCGGCAGCCAGTGGCCTGCGCGACTACCAGGCGATGATCCTCAACGGCCGGGCCGCGGTGCTGATCAGGATGGGCCGGCTGGACGACGCGATCGACGCCAGCCGGCGAAGCCTGGAGATCTGGGCGGAGTTCGACAACCCCTACGGCGAGGGAACGGCGACCGACACGCTCGCCGACGCCTGCCGGCGCGCCGGCAGGCTCGCCGAGGCCGAGGCCGGATACAGGAGGGCGGCCGGCCTCCACCGCAAGGCCGGTGCCCGCGCGCTGGAGGCCGGCACCCTGTGGGGGCTCGGCGACACCCTGCACGATCTCGGACGGCGGGACGAGGCCCGGCAGTGCTGGCACCAGTCGGCTCGGATCCTGTGCGACGTGCATCTTCTCACCGAGGAGGAGCTGGAGGTCCTGCTCGCCCAGGACCTCCCTGAAGTTCCCGACCCCGTCAAGCACCTGAGCGCGGGAGCGCGCTGATCAGCTCGACGATCTTCCTGTGGACGGCCGGGGGATCAGAGGTCCAGGGTGAGATGGCTGCGGCGTTCCTCCGCGGTCAGCTCGCGCGTACGGCGAGATCTGGCCAGTTCGAGCACCGTCCCGGCGGGGCCGCACACCTCGCAGGCGCGGGTCCGGACGAGGCTGACGCCCAGACCGGTCGCCAGCGAGCGGCCGAGGAAGATCTCCGGGCTCAGCGCCCTGACGATCCGCCTGCCGTCAGGGCTGAAGACCGCGAGAGCGCCGGACGCGCCCCAGCCGGTCAGCTCCAGCGGTTCGCCGCCGCCTGCCGCCCGCCAGAGCCGCAGGTGGCCCGCGGGTTCGTCGGTGACCAGCCAGGTGCCGTCCGGGCTGAACCGTACTTTGCGGACGGTGTTCTCGGCGCCGTACCGCACGCCCGTGGGATCGCCCTGGCCGTCGGTGTCCCAGAGCCGGATGGCTCCGTCCGCGGCCGCGGCGGCCAGCCGCAGCCCGTCCGGGCTGAAGGCGAGGCCCGTGATGTCCTCGGTGTGGCCGCGAAGGATCTTCGGCTCGCTCTTGCCGGTCAGGTCCCAGACGACGACGGTGTGGTCGTCACGGGCGTCGGCCAGCTTCGTGCCGTCCGGGCTGAGTGCCACGTCGCCGTCGGCGCGGCCGGTGGGCGGGCGCTGCCAGCCGGTGACCGCGCTCAGCCCGCCGGACGGGGAGAGCTGCCACACCTGCGGTTCGGTGCCGTAGGCGCCCGCCGCGATCCGCTTCCCGTCGGCGCTGAACACCAGGCCGGTCGGCAGGCCGCGCAAGGGCGCGGGTGTGGTGACCGGCGCGCCGGCGGTGGTGAGGTCCCACAGGCTCAGGGTTCCGGCCCGGCCGAGGCCCGCCAGCCGCCGCCCGTCTGGGCTCAGCGCGACGTGGTAGCCGCTGTCACTCGGGCCGCGCACCTCGGCCGGGGTCGCGCCGCGCCATACCTTGATGTGGACGTCCCGCGGGTTGAGAAGTGAGGTCGGCCCCGCGCTGACCGCCACCGTGCTCGTGTCGGCGCTGAGCGCCAGGGGCCTGCCCTCGCTCGGCGCCGGGTCGCCCGCCGTGACGTCCCACGTCCGCAGGGAGCCGTCAGCGTCGACGCTGACCAGCGACTTGCCGTCCGCGGTGAACGCCGCCCCGCGCGGATCCCCCTTCGGGCTGCGCAACACCAGCGGGTCGGCGTCGCTGCCCGTCGTCCAGACGCGGATCAGGCCGTCGGCGCCGTAGGTCGCCATCCGATCCCCGTCCGCGCTGAACACCAGGCCGTTCAGCTTCGGGGCGTGGCCGGCCAGCTCGACCTGCGGGATCCAGTCGCCGGACGGCGTCTCCGTCGCGTCCCAGACACGGGGGACGTCGCCTTCGACGGTCGCGACCCAGGGGCCGCGCGGGGCGAAGGCCACCTGCTCCGGCTCGCCGCGCGTGGCCGCGCGCTGCGGAACGGGCCGGTCACCGGTCATGTCCCACACTCGCAGCGGCGATCCGCCGCCGCCGGTGGCGAGCAGCCGGCCGCTGGGGCTGAACGCGACGCTCCTGACCTCGCGGCCGGGGACGCTGAGCTTGACGGGCTTGGAGCCGCCCTGCTTCCACAGGCGCACGCCGTCGCTGTGCGCGCTCGCCACCGTGCCGTCCCGGCTGACGCTGACGCCGTGGACGACGCCGTCCACGCTCCCCACCACCACGGGCGGGCCGTTTGAGGCCAGGTCCCACAGCACCAGCTCTCCCCCGGCGTCTCCGGTGACGAGCTGCCGGCCGTCCGCGCTGAACGCGGCGCTCTGGATGCCGTCCGTCCGGTCCGCCTGGAGCGCGGGGCCGGCCCGGCGCGGCGCGGTGCCGTCCAGGCTCCAGATCTCCAGGCCGGCCGGGCCCGATCCGGCGCCCCAGATCGCGATCTTCCGGCCGTCCGGGGTGGCCGTCGTCCCTTCGACCCTGCGCAGGCCGGACGGGGTGGAGCCGCGCAGCCGGGAGTCCGCGGTGGCCTGGCGGAGCACGAGGTCGGCCTCCGGCGTGGGCTCCGCCTCGTACGCCTCGATCGCCAGCAGCAACGCCAGCTCCGGGTCTTGCTGGAGCTGGCGGCGCGCTTCGGCGGCCAGCCGCACCGAGGCGGCGCGGTCGCGCTCGGTCTCCCTGTCACCCACCTGGACCAGGACAAGCGCGGCCAGCACGACGACCACGACGGCGGCGACCGGCAGCCCGCCGAAGGCGAGACGGATGCGGCGGCGGGCCCGGTCGCGTTCGGCCGCGCTCGCGCGGCAGGCCGCCAGGAAGGTTCGCTCCAGCTCGTTCAGCGGTACGAAGCTCGCCTCGCCGTCCCAGAAGGCGAGGCGCGTGCCGCGGTACAGGTAGTCCTCGCCGCGCCCGTTGCGGTCCCACTCGGCCGCGTCGGACGTGAGCCGCTGGTGCCGCAGCAGGGCCTCACGGTCGGCGGTGAGCCATTCCCGCAGCCGGGGCCAGCCGGTGAGGAGCGCCTCATGCGCGATGTCGACCAGGTCCTGGTCCACGACGACGAGCCTGGCGGCGGCGAGCCGGTCGAGGACCGCGTCCAGCTCGCCGGCGGGACCGATGCCGGCGAGTTCGTCCCGGTCGAGACCGCGGCGGGTGTCGGAGCTGCCCGAGCCCAGGGCGACGAGCCGCAGCAGCACGGCGCGGAGCAACTGCCGCTGGTCGTCTTCCAGATCGGCGTACAGGTGCTCGGCGGTCCGCGCGATCGCGCCGGACACGCCGCCCACGGCCCGGTAGTCCGCCAGCGCCAGTGTGTCCCCCTGCTGCCTGCTCCACGTCTCGCGCAGCGCGTGCGCGACCATCGGGAGCGCCCCCGTCTGCTCGGCGGCCTCGGCCACCACGGTGACCACCAGGTCCGGGTCCACCTTCAGCCCTGCCTGTGCGGCGGGTTCGGTGATGATGGCGCGCAGCTCCTGCTCGGACATGGGCCCGACCGGCAGGTGAAGGCTGTCGAGGAGGGCCGCGGCCAGGCCGGGATGCGACAGGCAGCGCTCGTAGAAGTCGGTGCGGATCCCGATCACCAGCGCCGGGCCGTCCTGACCGGTGACGAGCTCGCTCAGCGCGTCGAGGAAGCCGGCGCGTTCCTGCTCGTCGGCGCAGAGTGTGAACGTCTCCTCGAACTGGTCGATGATCACCACGTCGGCGGCGTCAGCGCCGGAGGCGGGCAACCGGGACAGCGGATGCGCGCCCGGAGTGAGCAGCGTGACGGTGGTTCCGCCGGCCATCAGCCGCGCGGCCAGCCCGGCCCGCAGCAACGAGGACTTGCCGCTGCCGGTGGCCCCGCGGACCACCGTCAGCGGTCCCTGCTTGACCGCCTTCAGCAGGACGTCGAGGAGGTCGTCCCGGCCGAAGAACAGGTCGGCGGCTTCGACGTCCAGCGGGAGCAGGCCGGGGTAAGGGCAACGGCGCTGCGACCGTTCGAGCTCGGCCGCGGCCATTCGCCACTTCCGCTCCCATTCGGCGGGGTCGCCGCCGCAGGCGACGGCGTACGCCAGCGTCGCCTCAAGCGTGGGCAGCCGCGTTCCGGTGGCCGCCTCGGCGAGGGTGCTGCGCGAGAAATGCGCGCGCTCCGCCAGTAGGCGGTAGCTCGGACGCCCGGCCTCGTCCCTGAGCCGGCGCAACTCCCAGGCGAGCCGTTCGACGGGACCGGCCAGCGGATCCACCGGCTGCTCAGGCCGCCCCAATGTGCACCCACCTCTTGTTGTCCGGAGTCTTCGGCGCGTTGTCCTGAACCTGCGGAGGGCTGTTTCGGACATCTCTGGGCCGCCTTAGACCTTAGATCGCCAGCACGAACAGAGGGGGTAAATGATGAAACTTCATGTACTGGGATCTGTGGAGATCCATGCGGGGGATGAGGCCGTCGGCGCTCACGTGGGCCGGGCCGGGCTTGTGTGCGGCGGGAGCGTCCGCGTCCGGCGCGGCGTCGCGGCCGGTCTGGCGCTCGCCTCGTCCGGGTCTCGCCTGCTGTGCCTGCGCGGCCGGTTCCTGGGCGAGGACGACGGCGATCCGGCCGTCAAGGCGGCCCTGTCAGCCGCGGTCGAGGGCGACTTCAGGGCGGGTGGGCAGGCCGACCAGGACGGAGACCTGGACGCTCCCGTAGCCCGAACAGTTCCAGACATCCGCCGGCGCCGTCGAGCGTGATGCCGGGCATGCGGTGGTTCGCCCACGCCGCCGTGGTCGAGCAGCATGCGATGCTCGACCACTCGCCTGCCGTCTTCGGAGTGGGCCCGGCGCCGTTGCCGAGCTTGCCCGACACCCCGCACCCGCGCCCGTCAGTCGGCCTGAGACCGTCACCGTATGGTTCGCCCCGGCTTGAACCCGCCCGTTTCCCAGGTAGGAGAACGGGCGGGCGAGGGCCGGGGGTGCGGCCCTGCCACCGGACGGGTCAGCTACGGCCGAGCATCTCGGCGGTCAGGACGTTGCCGCCCAGGCCCCACCCGCCGTCCGGGACCTCCTCCAGGAGGACCAGGGTGGTGGCGCGGGCCCGCTCTCCGTAGACCGTGGCGTAGGCGTCGGTGACGGCGTCGATGAGCTTCTTCTTGGACTCGGGGGTCAGGGTGTCGGCGGGCACCTTGAGGTTGGCGAACGGCATGGTGATGACCTTTCCTGTAGTGGTGATTCAGAGCGAGGCGGTTGAGGACGACAGGTCCTCGATGCCTGACCCGGCCAGATCGGCGGATTCCTGCGACCGCACGTCCAGCTCGGCCGCCGACAGCGTGAGGTCTTCCTCGGCGGCGAGCCGTCGCACGGCGGTGACGACGAAGGCGTTGCGGCCAGCGCTCCGCCTCATGCCGGCCACGACGGCGGTCCCACCCGTACCAGGGTCATGGCCGTAAGCCCTCCCTGAGAACTCGCCGCGACCGCGCAGCCCCGTGCCCTCGCCAACTTCACGGGAGCCGCCGACGACGGCCACACGTCGATCAATCATGGAAGGCTCCTCGCTCTATCGCCGATACGGATTCGCCGTATCGGCGTTACGTTCCGACCGTAGCACAACTCCGTAACCTCGCTAGCATCAGCCGCTATCATTGATCGCATGCCAGAGGACGACCCGCTTCGCGCGGCGATGATCGAGGCGGCGGAGCGGCAGCTCGCGTCGTCCTCCGACCACGAGGTCGCCACCCGGGCGGTCTGCGAGGCCGTCGGCGTGAGCCAGCCCGTGCTCTACCGGCTGTTCGGCGACAAGCGCGGCCTGCTGGACGCCGTCGCCGACCACGGCTACGAGCGCTACGCCGCACTCAAGGCCGCCCAGGAGCAGACCGGCGACCCGGTGGCCGACCTGCACGCTGGCTGGGACGGCCACATGGCCTTCGCACAGGCGAACCCGGCCCTCTACCAGCTGATGTTCACCCCGAGGCCGTGGTCGCACTCGACGGCTCGGGAGCGCGTGACGGACCTGCTGGTGGCGGCGCTCACGCGGTGCGCGGCGGCGGGCGCGCTGAAGGTCGAGCCGCACACCGCCGCCCAGCTCATCCTGTCGGCGAACGTCGGGACCGCCCTCGACCACATCGCCAGACCCGCCGCGTTCGACGACCCCGCGCTGTCCCACGGCATGCGGGACGCCGTGTTCTCACACGTACTGGCTGAACCGGCCGCCGCGAACGACGCCGACCCGCTGCACACCGCGGCGCTGCGCCTGCACGCGCAGCTCGACCTCACCGGGACCGCGGCCCTGGAACCGGTCGAGGCGGCCCTTCTGAGCCGGTGGCTCGAACGCATCATCACCAACCCCGCCCGAAGCTGACGGCCACCTGGCTCGGCCCTCCCCTGCCACGCGCATCCGCGTTCCGATGTCGCCTGGCGAGTCCGCGAGCCATGGTTCCACCACCATTACGCCGAGATCCGAGGTGCGGACGCCGTTACGGGCGAGCAGCCGATTGATGTACTACTCGACGAATGGGGCCCAAGGACGAAAGTCATCCTGACGCTCTTGGGAGCCTTCGTCCTCTTTCTAACGGTCACCCGTGACGCGGACGGACTCTGGGCCCTCTCGCTCGGCGCCTTCCTGACCTACCTGTTCCTCGCGTTCGTGTTTCGTGACTCTCCGGACGACGGTGCCCGCCAAGGCGGGAGCGCCGACCGCGGCGGAGGCACTGGATATGACGGAGGCGGGAGGAGCGGAGACGGCGGATTCGGTGGCGGCGGAGACGGAGGCGAGTAAGAAGGTGAGCCCGGCCCGGGGAAGGCGATCCGGCGCCCTCGTGCCTGCGGGATGTCGCGGTACGACTGCGCCGTCCGGCCGATGTCCGAGGCTGAGGGCCGGGGCATCGTCCAGTCCGCAGGCCGAGCACCACTGGCGGGAGGGGTTGTTCCGGCCAGCAGTCCCACCTCGGGACTCTCAGCAGCCTGTCAGGAGATCGTTGCCGGGGTGTCCCGCAGGGTGACGCTGGCGTGGCTCTCCTGGAAGCTCTGGTCGGAAACGAGGGTCAGCCGGGCCGTGGACTGGAACTGCGGCAGGGTGGTGGAGCCGCAGGAGACCATCGTGGTCTTGAGCTTGGCGATGGTCAGGGCGAGCCCTTCGCTGAGGTCGCCTGCGTAGGGGACGTACCCGTCCACGCCTTCCTCGAAGACCAGCCCCTGGCCTCCCTGGCCGTAGCGCTGCCAGTTGCGGGCCCGGTTCGAGCCCTCACCCCAGTACTCCTTCACGAAGCCGTCACGGGTGGGCAGCTTCGCGCCGGCCGCCTGGTCGAAGCGTGCGAAGTAACGTCCCATCATGACGAAGTCGGCCCCCATCGCCAGCGCCAGGGCCACGTGGTAGTCGTGCACCAGCCCGCCATCGGAGCAGATCGGCACGTACTCTCCGGTCCGTTCGCGGAAGGCGTCCCTGGCCGCCGCGACGTCGAGCACAGCGCTGGCCTGACCGCGGCCGATGCCCTTCTGGTCACGGGTGATGCAGATGGAGCCGCCGCCCACCCCGACCTTGACGAAATCCGCTCCCGCCTCGGCGAGAAAGGTGAACGCCTCACCGTCGACCACGTTGCCGCCGCCGACCGGGATCTCCGGATAGTGCTTCTTCACCCAGGAAAGGGCCTGTGCCTGCCAGTCGCTGTAGCCGTCGGACGAATCGAAGCACAGCGCGTCCACGCCCGCCTCCAGCAGGAACGGGACGCGCTCCTGATAGTCGTGCGTGTTGACGCCCGCGCCCACACGCAGCCGCTTGGCGGCGTCCACGAGCTGGTTCGGGAAGCGCTTGTTGTCCGCGTAGTCGGAGCGGAACACCAGATGCTGCAGGTGACCCTCGGCATCCAGCACCGGGAGGCAGTCCAGCCGTTCGTCCCACAACCGCGCGTTGGCTTCGGAGAGCGTGATGTCGGGCCCGGCATGGGCCAGGGCGGCGATGGCGGTCATCCGGCCACTGACCGGTCCGTCCAGGTCATGACGCTGGGGATGGAAGTCCCGGGAGGTCACCAAGCCGAGCAGGCGGCCGGTGGCGGTCCCGTCGTGGGTGACCGCGGCGGTGCTGTGACCGGTGCGGCGCATGACGTCGACCAGGAGGCTCAGGCTGTCGTCAGGGCGGACGTTGGTGTCGCTGGTGACGAATCCGGCCTTGAAGTTCTTCACCTGGCGGACCGCCGCGGCCTGGTCCTGGATCGGCTGGTTGTGGTGCAGGAAGCTGAGACCGCCGCTGCGCGCGAGCGCGATCGCGAGCTCGGGTGTGCTGACGGCCTGCATGATCGCGGACGTGAACGGGGACTGCAGTTCGATCTCCGGCGCTTCGCCCGCGATGTGCCGCACCAAGGGCGTGCGCAAGTCGACCGTCGCAGCCGAGCAGTCGGTCCGAGTCCGGTTCGGCAGGAGCAGGAACTCGTTGAACGTCCGTGAGACCTCGGCGATGATCTGTGCCACTCGTTCCTCCTGACCCGTCGGCGGGGGCCCGGCTGCCCCGCCGTGAGGATCGCCCCCGTGTCCCAGGGCCCGGGCAGGCAGGGATCGGCACGACAGAGCCCCTGAGCGGCCCGCGGATCAGAACGGGGTGCGGTCGTGACCTGGCACCTTATCGAATCAACTCAACCGCCGCACAGGTGTCTTCGAAGGGTTGACAGTGGCAGGGCCCTCTCAAATCCGAAATGTCGCAAGAAACCCCAGCCGGCGTCGGTGAAATTCCGGCGGGCCCGCAACGCGACCTTTCGAGCCGTGCATGGGAAACTCCCGTTTCATGATGAATTGACCCGAGCGCTACGGTCACGAGCGTGACGCTGATGGTGCGCTTGAGCGCGTCACCGCCCGCCGATGTCCTCGCTCCACACCTGAGGCGAACGCCGCTGAAACTCCGACATCAGCGCGATGCACCGCTCATCGGCCCAGAGGACGACGTCAACGCCATGGGCGCGCAGCAAGTCCACATCCCCCGCATAGGTCACCCGTTCGGCGATCACCACCCGCGGGATCTGGAAGAGGATGATGGCCCCGCTGCACATCGGGCACGGCGACAACGTCGTGTACAACGTGGTCCCGGCGTAGGAGGCCCGGGGTCCGGCGTCGCGCAGGCAGGCGATCTCGCCGTGCGCCGTCGGATCGCGGCGCTGGACCCGTTCATTGTGACCGGAACCGAGCACCGTGTCCGGCGTCGCCAGGGCCGCGCCCACAGGGACGCCTCCCTGCCTGAACCCGGTCTCCGCCTCCTCGATCGCGACCCGCATCATGGTCTCGTCGTCCGGCCACCGGGGTGACTCGGTCATCATCGCTGCCTCCGACGGTCGGTCGCTGATTACGGCCTGGTTCCCTCCTGCCCGCCGCCTCGGCGCACGACTCCAGCCCGAAACGTGATCGTGGATGCCGGCTCGACGTCGTACGCGGCGGGATCGCCCTGCGCCTGCGCGAACGCCCACCGCTGCGGCACTGGGCGCTGTATCGCCTGTTCCACAAGCGCCTTCCCCACACCTGTCGCTGGTGGGCACGCGACGATGTGCTCGGTTCGTGCCATGCGGACGACGCCCTTGAGAAGCCCTGGCCGCCGCGCCCATGGAGGTCAGGGTGTCCAGTCCTGCTCATCCGATCGCCACCCGCGCCCCGATATCGTCGTCATGTGATCTTTGAGGGCGTTGACGACATCCGGTGGGGCGAGCTCACCTACACCTACTCGGGCCGCTGCGACATTCCCGCCCTCCTGCGATCCCTCCTCACCGGCGACCAGGCGTTCGAGGCAGCCGACGAGCTCCTCAACGAACTCCACCACCAGGGCGGTTTCGTCTGCACGGCCGCACCTGCGATCCTGCCGTTCCTGGTGGAAGCCGCCGAGTCGCCGCGCGTCCCGTGCCGCCCGGAGGTGCTGGAGATCATCGCGCGCCTGGCGGGGACAGCTGCGGAGGCCGCTACCCGTTTCGTGGCCCCCGGCTGGCCTCAGGCCTGGGTGCGGACGCGCCCGAGCTTGCTGGCCCTGCTGCGCGATCAAGACCCTGCCGTACGGACGGGCGCGATCTGGGCTCTTGGCGAAGACACCCACGACCCTGACGAGGTTGCCCAGGCGCTCGTCTCCGGGTGGCCCGACCCCGACGTCTCCGTCCGTACCGACGCGCTGCTCGCCCTCGGCGCTCTGGTGAAGCGTCTTTCGGCGGCCGTCCTGCCCGCTCCCCCACAGCAACCTCGCCCCACGCGACCCCGGCCACGCGACCGCCAGCGTGCTGCGCGACCTGGACCGCCGCGGCATCGAATCGGTCTGTGTCGCGCTGCTCGCCCGCCCCGAACAGCGCCGTCGCGTCGGCCGCCGCCCGTGCGCTCGCAGGCATCGACGGTCTGCCGGGAGGCCATCTCGCCATCATGAGGGACGTCCTCGACGACGACCGCCGGCACAGCTACTGGGGCGGCGTCACCGCGATCAGTGAGGATCTGGAGCTGCGAGCCCTGCTCACAGAGCGGGTTGCCCGCGCCTGAACCCGCCTGGCGAGTCCAACAGCGTTGACGCGCTCAGCGGCGACGTCGGGCCGAGGCACTGTCGGTGCGCGGCAGTTGTGGACCTCCTTCGCCCGCTCCGGCACCCGGCGGGCGATCATAGGTGAGCCACGTCCGTGCGGCCCGGCTCGGGAGGTTCGGGGAAGTGGCAGGCGACCCGGTGTCCCGCGCCGGTCAGCGTCGGTTCCTGCCGCGCGCATCGCTCCTGGGCCTTCCAGCAGCGCGTACGGAAGCGACACCCCGGCGGCGGGTTCACCGGGCTGGGCACGTCATCGGCGAGCACGATCCGCTTCCTGTCGCCACGGTGACGCGGGTGCGAGATGGGCAGGGCGGAGAGGAGCGCCTGGGTGTAGGGGTGCGCCGGCCGCGTGAAGACCTGCGCGGTCTCGCCCTCCTCCACGATCCGGCCCAGGTACATGATCGCCACGGTGTCGCCCAGGTGCCGGACGACCGACAGGTCGTGCGAGATGAACAGGTAAGCCAGGCCCAGCTCGCGCTGCAGCTGAGCGAGCTGGTTGACGATCTGCGCCTGGATCGAGACGTCCAGCGCCGAGACGGGCTCGTCCAGCACCAGCACGCGCGGGTTCAGTGCGAGCGCCCTGGCGATGCCGACGCGCTGGCGCTGGCCGCCGGAGAACTCGTGCGGGTAGCGGCCGGCGTGCTCGGGCGACAGGCCGACCAGCTCCAGCAGTTCGCCGACCCGCCGCCGGCCGCCGTCGCGGTAACGGCCGAGGGTGCGCAGCGGCTCGGCGACGATCTCGTGGACGGTCAGCCTCGGCGACAACGACGAGTACGGGTCCTGGAAGACGTACTGGATCTCGCCGCGCAGCGGGCGGAGCCGGGTGCGGGACAGGGCGGCCAGGTCGCGCCCCGCGTAACGGATCCGGCCTGAGGTGGGCTTGGCCAGGCCCACGACGAGCCGGCCTGTCGTGGTCTTGCCGCAGCCGGATTCGCCGACCAGCGCGAGAGTACGGCCGGCGTGCAGCGTCAGGTCCACGCCGTCGACGGCTCGGATCGCCCCGGTGCGCCCGCGCAGGGCCCCGCCGCGGCTGGGAAAGTGCTTGACCAGGCCCTCGACGGCCAGCACGGGCTCCTGCGCACCTTCGACGTCCGTCATGCCAGCTCCTCGTGGAAGTGACAGGCCGACTGGTGACCGGCGGCCACCGTGACCGGCCCCGGGCGGTCCGTCCGGCAGACGCCGCGGCCGGCGCTCAGCGCGCACCGCGGCTCGAAGGCGCAGCCGGACGGCGGCGCCGTCGCGGTGGGCGGGCTGCCGCCGATCGGCCTCAGGCTGCCCGTCGGCCGGCAGCCGGGCCGGCTGGCCAGCAGGGCGCGCGTGTAGGGGTGGCGGGGGGTGGTGAAGATCGCGTGTACGTCGCCGTGCTCCACGACGCGGCCCGCGTACATGACGGCGACCCGGTCGGCCAGCTCGGCGATCACCCCCAGGTCGTGCGTGATGAGCAGCGCCGAGGCGCCGGACTCGCGTCTGGCCGTGTCGAGCAGGTCCAGCACCTGCGCCTGGCTGGTGACGTCCAGGGCGGTCGTGGGTTCGTCGGCGATGAGCAGGTCGGGCTCGTTGGCCAGCGCCATCGCGATCATCGCGCGCTGGCGCATGCCGCCGGAGAACTCGTGCGGGTGCCGGCCGCGGCGGCCCTCGGGGTCGGCGATGCCGACGCGGGCCATCAGCTCCAGTACGCGGGAGCGCACGGCCGCGCGGCCGAGGCGCGGCTGGTGCAGCCTGATGGCCTCGGCGATCTGCGCGCCGACGGGGACGACCGGGTTGAGCGCCGTCATCGGGTCCTGGAAGATCATCGCGATGCGGTGGCCCCTGATGCGGCGCAGCCGGGCCGCGGGCAGGGTCAGCAGGTCCTCGCCGGCGAAGCGCACGCTGCCGCGCACCACGCGTCCCGGCGGCCGTACCAGACGGAGCACCGACAGCGCGGTGACGCTCTTGCCCGAGCCGGACTCACCGACCACGCCGAGGATCTCGCCCCGCGCGACCCGCAGGCTGACTCCGTCCACGGCGCGCACCGCGCCGCCGTGCGCGGGGAACTCCACCGCGAGGTCGTCGATGGCGAGCAGCGGCGTCATTCGCGGGCTCCTCGCGGGTCCACGGCGTCGCGCAGGCCGTCGCCGACGAAGTTCACGGACAGGACGGTCAGCGCGATGGCCAGGCCGGGCGGCAGCCACAACCACGGCGTGGTCTGGATGAGGGTGAGGTTCTGCGCGTCGGCCAGCATGTTGCCCCAGCTCGCCTGGGGCGGCCGTACGCCGAGGCCGAGGAAGGACAGCACTGCCTCCAGCAGGATGAGCTGCGCCACCAGCAGCGTCCCGGACACCGCGACCTGCGGCAGGACGGCGGGCAGCACGTGGCGGCCGATCACCGTCAGGCGTCCGGCGCCGAAGGTGCGCGCGGCCTGGACGTACTCGCGCTCGCGCAGCGACAGCGTCAGCCCGCGCACCACGCGGCAGGTGGTCGGCCAGTTGCAGGTGGCGAAGACGAGCACGAGCATCGCGGTGCCCGGCCCGAGCACGCCCGCCAGCGCGACGATGACGACCAGCGTGGGAAAGGAGAGCACCACGTCGGCGACGCGCATGACGACGGCGTCGAGCGCTCCGCCGAACATGCCGGCCAGCGCGCCCAGCAGTGCGCCGATCGCGACCGCCGTCAGCGACGACAGGAGCCCGACCAGCAGCGACACCCTGGCGGCATGCACCAGCCTGGCGAACACGTCGCGTCCGTAGAAGTCGGTGCCGAGCAGGTGCGCCGCCGATGGCGGCTCGCGGAAGGCCGCCAGTTCCATCGCGTCGGGGTCGTAACCGGCCACCAGCGGGGCGGCCAGCGCGAGTGCGCCGGTGACGGCGAGGAACAAGGCTCCGGCCGGCGCCAGACGGTTGCGCAGGAAACGCCGGTACGGCCCTCGCGGCACGGCGGGCGTGACGGTCATGACACGCTGATCCTCGGGTCGGCCACCGCGTTGAGCAGGTCGGCGACGAGGTTGCAGATCAGCACGAGCACCGCGGCGTACATCGCGAAGCCCGTCACCACCGGATGGTCGAGCTGCCCGACCGAGCTGACGGCCAGTTGCCCCATGCCCGGCCAGGCGAAGACCTGCTCCAGGGCGACCGCCCCGGCCAGGAGCTGCGGAATGTAGATCATCGTGACGGTCACGAGCGGGACGAGCGCGTTGCGCAGCGCGTGCCGCAGCAGCACCCGGGCGGGCCCGGCGCCCTTGGCCTCGGCCGTGCGCACGTAGTCGGCGCTGAGCTCGGTCAGCAGCCCGGCTCGCACGTAGCGGGTGAACGGCCCGGCGACGGACAGGGCCAGGATGGTGGCGGGCAGCACCAGGTGGGCCAGGATGTCGGCGGCACCGCCGTCGCCCGGGATGGACATGCCGGACGACGGCGTCCAGCCGAGCTTCAGCGAGAAGAGGTAGATCGCGGCGATGCCCAGGAAGAAGCTGGGCAACGAGATCATGCCCAGGCCGGCGACGGTCGTGAGGTGGTCGATCGCGCTGCCGCGCCGGGTCGCGGCCAGGGTGCCCGCCGCCACGGCCAGCGTCAGGCCGATCGCCAGGGCGGCGCTCATGAGCAGCACAGTGGGTCCCATCCGCTCGCCGAGCGCCTCGGCCACCGGACGGCCGCTGACGAAGGAGTAGCCGAGGTCGCCGCTGAGCGCGTCGCGCAGCCAGATGCCGTACCTGACCACGACCGGCGCGTCCAGGCCGAGTTCGGCGCGTCTGGCGGCGATGAACGCCGACGTGCCCGAGGCCAGTTGCTCGGGGTCGACCATCGTCAGGACCGGGTCGCCGGGAGCGGCGCGTACCAGGAGGAACACGCCCACGCTGATGAGCAGGAAGACGGCGGCGTTGACCAGGAGCCGGCGCGCGAGGTAGGCGAGCATCAGCCGGCCAGGCTCCACTCGTCGGCGTTCCAGAAGCCGGTGGCGGGGTCGCCGCTGGCTTTGAAGCCGCGCAGCCGGGGACCGGCGGCCCACAGGATGTCGGGGTTGTACAGCCACGCGTAGGGAACCTGGGCGTTGTCCTTGATCGCCGCCTGCTGGTACAGCTCGGCGCGCCGGTCCTGATCGGTACGGGCGTCGGCCTGGGCGGTGAGGGCGTCCAGGGAGGGGTCGCAGAAGTCGCCGACGTTCCCGCCCTTGGGGTAGAAGGCGGCGCAGCTGAGGATGGCGGCGCTGCTGGAGGGGTCCACGGCGTAGCCGCCTCCGCCGAAGAGCGCCAGGTCGAACGTGCGGCGATCGTAGGATTGCAGCAGTTCGGCCGCCTGTACCGGTTTGAGCTCGACGGTCATGCCCACGGCGCTGAGCGCGGCCTGCACCACCGTGGCCGCCGCGTCGCGGTCGCGCTGGCCGGGGATCCAGGACAGCGTCATCGTCTCGCCGGCCGTCCAGCCCGCCTCGGTCAGCAAGGTTTTGGCCTTGGCGGGGTCGTAGGCGTACTCGTCCAGCCCGCCGGGCAGCGCCCAGGGAGTGACGAACGAGGAGTTCTGCACCCGGCCTCTGCCTGCCAGGATGTTGGCGATCAGCGCCTTGCGGTCGATCGCGTGGAGGATGGCCCGCCGCACCCGGGGATCGCTTCGGCCGCTCTGGTTTATTGCCAGCCGGACGAAGCCGGGGCTCGGTTTCGCCGTGACGGTGACGCCCTCGAACGCTTCCACCGTCCGCAGGTCGGTCGGGGAGACCTGGACCAGGTCCAGCTCGCCGGTGCCGAGTTGCGCGGTCGCCGCGTCGGAGCCGATGGGCTTGAGGAAGATCGCGGGGATGGCGATGGGTTTGCGGTAGTGCGGGTTGGCGGCCAGTTCCACGTACTGGTCGGTCTTGTGGCGCACGAAGGTGTACGGGCCCATGCCGACCGTCGGGTGGGTGAAGAAGGCGCTGTTGGCGATCTTGTCCACCGGCTCGCGGCCGAGCACGTGCTCGGGCAGGATGAAGGCGTACGGTCCGGCGATCAAGCCGAGGAATCCGGCGTTCGGCCTGGTCAGGTTGATCACGAAGGTGTGGTCGTCCGGGGCTTCGAAGGTGGCCGCGGCCAGCTTGCCCGCCATCGCGCTGCCGCTCGTGGCGTCGGCCAGCAGTTCGTACGTGAACAGCACGTCCTTGCTGCTGAACGGCTTGCCGTCGCTCCATTTCAAGCCCTGGCGCAGATGGAAGGTGATGCGGTCCTCCGCCACCTGCCAGCGGGCGGCCAGGCGTGGCGAGTAGGCGTAGGAATCGTCGATGGTCAGCAGGTTGTCGAAGATCAGGGTCATGATCTGCTGGTCGGGGCCGCTGGGGGGATCCAGCGGGGAGAAGCGCTTCGGCTTCTGGTACAGGTGGAGGCTGAGTGCTTGCGGTGAGCGGCTCTGGGCCTGGGGGTTGGTCGGGTCGGAGCACCCGGTGGTGAGGCCGAGGAGGACGACGGCCAGGGCACCTGACATACGGTTCATAGGGCCTTTCTGAGCGGCCGGGCCCGGAGGTCTCCCGCAACGGAAAGTCACCATAAGCGATCGCCTGGATTCTCTCAGTGACGAAGATCCTGCGCAAGCGCCTTGTTGGGGGACCCGTAAGAGGACACTCTCCGTTGGCCTGAAGGGTTGGGTCCGACGCGGCCGGCGGAAGATGGCGCGCCTTCCAACGCCCACAGCGCGTTCAGCGACAGCCCGGGGACGGCCGCGTCCCGCAGACGCCGGAAGACCTCGACGGCGCCGAGCCCGGCGAGTTGCCCGGGCTCGCGCATGTCGACCAGCGCGGGCCGGCCGTTCGCGGCGATCTCGGCGAGCCGGACGAGGTCCAGCCGCCCGCCGGCCCGTCGCGCCGATGAAATTTTCATCAATACCGGTGCGCGCCGGCCGAACCGACGACTTCAGAACCTGCACGTCCGACCGAATAAATCCCGCAACAAAAGGGCCTTGCCACAACCGTTGACAGCAATCCTGGCAGCGATGACAGTATGCATGCTCGTAGATCTCGAGGCGGCACTCCAGGGCGACTCGGCAAGGTCCCGAAGCGCCCATGACCATGTGCTCCACCACGAGGCAACGGCCGCCGGATATTCGTGACAAGCGGTCAACGCCGCCGCTGCATTCGCATTGATCGGCCACATGCCTGCCCCTGCAAGGAGAAGCATGCGAAAAGTAACTCTGCTCCGCCGATTCGGCCTCATCTCAGCGGTGGCGGTCGGCCTGGGAATCACGCCCGTGGCCGCGCACGCCGACGGCTACGACACTCCCCGCAGCGCCACTGCGGTGGGGGCGGGCAGCACCTACGCGGCAGGGGTGGCGGCGGCCGAGGGGCGGGCCCGGCAGGCCGTCCTCGCGGCCGGCCACGACTGCACCCCTGGGACCTATCACAATGTCGGCATCTACACCTCTCCGGGTGGCGGCACGTGGGTCTTCCAGTCCACCCACGAGGCGATGTGCGTCGACTGATCAAGTTTCAGCGGAACGGCCTCCGCCGGCGTCGCCCGGGGCACGGCAGCCCCACGCCCGAAGCGGAGGCCGTAAAAGCAGCGGGCTGCCTTCTCGCGTCCCCGGCGTGCGAGCCTTGACCGCCGCCGGTCCCGGACAGCGGCGGTCGCGTTCTGATCTCGCGGCACCAGCAGTTCCGCTCGAGCCGCGGCCGACCATCCGAGCGTCAATCGCGGGTCCGGGTCAGAGCAGTCGCTGAGTCACGGATCACCAGTTCGGGTTCGGGGTCGGTGATGACGCCGCCTGCGCCTGGCCGCCCCGCGATCAGGTCGTAAAGCGCCTCGACGCCGGCCCGGCCGAGTTCGTACATGGGCATCCGGACGGCGGTGACGGCCGGGCGCAGGTGTCGCATCAGGTCGACGTCGTGGATGCCGACCACCGACAGCTGGTCGGGGATGGTGATGCCGAGGTCGTGTGCGGCGGCCAGGACCCCGACCGCGCTCATGATGTTGTTGACGACGATGGCGGTCGGCGCGGTCGCCGCCTGCATGGCCTGCCGGAGCCCCTCGGCGCCGGCCTGCTCGCCGAACCCGGTGGCCAGGTGCGGGGCCGGTGTGCGGCCGGCGGCTTCCATCGCCTGCCGGTAGCCCAGGTAGCGCTGCTGGGAGAGGTATCCGGAACCCCCGACGAAGACGATGTGGCGGTGGTGGAGGTTGACCAGGAACCGCGTCGCGATCTCGCCCGCGCGGCGATCGTCCACGTCGATCCAGGGGTGGTCCAGCGCGTGTTCCAGGATGAGGATCGGCTTGGGGTGGGAGCTGAGCTCGGCCATCACGTCGTCGTCCAGCAGCCCTTCCCCGCGGATCAGAATGCCGTCGACCGTGCCCTGGCTGAGCAGCCGGGTCAGGAACTGGCTGCCGGAGCGCATCGTCTCGGCATCGCCCAGCAGGACCGTCGCGCCGTGCTCCGCCGCCGCCTCGTAGACCCCGTGCCGCAGCGGTCCGTAGACCGGGTTGTCGAGCTTGTTGAGGATCATCGCGATCATGTCGGTCTGGTTGAGCCGCAGCGAGCGGGCCGTCTGGTTCGGCTGGTAGCCCAGTTGCTGCATCGCCTGGAGCACCCGGGTGCGGGTGGATTCCTTCATCCGGGTGTGGCTTGTGCCGTTGACCACCGCCGACACCACGGCGAGTGACACCCCAGCCGCCCGTGCGACGTCACGTTGCGTTGCCATGGTGACAGCTTACTTGGTTCTTGACGTAACGTCTCACCATCCCTATTTTGAATTAACGTTACGTCAACAAGGAGTACACATGACATCAACACGTCGCACCGTCCTCCTGCGGTCCTCCTGGGCGACGGTGAACATCGGCGACGTGGCTCACTCTCCTGGCGTGGTGCGGGCGTTTCAGCGGTACGCCCCCGAGGCCGAGGTCATCCTCTGGCCGGTGCGGCTGGAGGAGCGCGAACGATCCATGCTGCGGCACGCGTTCCCCGGCCTGCGCGTCGTCGATGGCACCCTCAGCGGGGACGGGCCGAGCACCCCGGAGCTGGCCGCCGCCATCGACGGCGCGGACGTCCTGATGCACGGCTCGGGCGCCGACGCCTTCCTGAGCACCGAGATCGATTGGTGGCGCGAGCACGTGGGCCGCCCGTACGGGTACTTCGGGGTCACCGTGGATCCGCTGTGCCCACCGACCACGGCGACGCTGCCGGAGCTGGCGCAGATGGTCGATCTGCTCCCGCCGTCCTTTCTCGAGGACGACGTCAAGGACCGATTCGACAGCGCCGACTTCGTGTACTGCCGCGAGACGCTGACCCTGGCCACTCTGCGCGGCCAGAAGATAACCGGGCCCGACCTCGCCTTCGGGCCGGACGGCACGTTCGCGTTCGACCACACTGACGCCGTCGCCGCCGCTCGCCTGCTGGAGGATTTCGGCCTGCGGCCCGGTCGGTTCGCCTGCTTCGTCCCGCGGCTGCGCTTCGCCCCCTACGCGAAGATCTACGGCACGGAACCGACCCGCGAGCAGCTGCGGCGCGACGCGGTCAACCGGGCCACCGTGACGCACGACCTGGCGGTGCTGGCGGCGGCGATCGAGACCTGGGTACGCGTCAGCGGCCTGCCGGCCGTCGTGGTGCCCGAAATGAGCTATGCCGTCGAGCTCGCTCAGGAGCAGCTTCCCGGCCTGCTCAGCCCACAGACGCTCAGTCAGGTCCGGATCCTGGACCGGTACTGGCCGCTGGAGGAGGCGACCGGGGTCTACGCTGTCTCGTCGCTGGTGGTCAGCATGGAGTGTCATTCGCCGATCATGGCCGCACGACATGCGATCCCGACCGTCTACCTCCGGCAGCCGACCGAGACCACGAAATCTCAGATGTTCGCCGACCTCGGCGCTCCCGACCTGGTGATCGAGCTCGACCATCGAGCCACGGCGACGGTCGTCGCGGCGGTCACCGACATCGCCACCGACCCGGCGCCCGCGGTCGCCCGCAGCAGGAGGGTCGCGGCCAATGCCGACGACCGGCTGCGGGCGGCGGTGCAAGCCTGCGTCACGGGCCGGCCCATCGGCCTGCCCGCACCGGTGGAGACCGGCGATGCGTAGCCTGCGCGACCGCTGGCGGCGTGACCGGGTCCTGCTGCTGCTGGCGCTTCCCGGGGTCACGGTGCTGCTGCTGTTCCACTATCTGCCGCTCGGCGGGAACGTCATCGCGTTCCAGGACTTCCAGCCGTTCCTCGGGATCTGGCACAGCCCGTACGTCGGGCTGGACAACTTCGAGCCGGTGCTCACCGGCGACCCGGTGTTCCTCAACGCACTCGTCAACACACTGATCATCACGCTGATCCAGGTGATCTTCGTGTTCCCGCTGCCGATCTGCCTCGCGTTGATCCTGAACGCGACCCTCAGCGAGCGGCTCAAACGCCTCGCCCAGTCGATCCTCTACATGCCGCACTTCCTGTCCTGGGTCATCGTGGTCGCCCTGTTCCAGCAGATGTTCGGCAACGGCGGGATGCTCAACGCCTGGCTGCGCTCGGCCGACCTGTCCACGTTCAGCATCGTCGGCGTGCCCGAGTTGTTCAAACTCATGATCACATCACAGGTGATCTGGAAGGACACCGGCTGGTCGACGATCATCTTCCTCGCCGCGCTGTCCAGAGTGGATCCGGCGCAACTGGAGGCCGCGGTGGTGGACGGCGCCTCGGCAGCTCGCCGCCTGTGGCACGTGACCCTGCCCTACATCCGCCCGGTGATCGTCCTGCTGCTGATTCTGCGGCTCGGTGACTCGCTGACCGTCGGGTTCGAGCAGATCATCCTGCAGCAGGCACAGGTCGGCGCCGGTGCCAGCGAAGTACTCGACACCTACGTCTACAACCACGGGATCGTCGGCGGCGACTGGGGCACCGCGGCCGCGGTGGGGCTGATCAAGGGCATCGTCGGTGTCGCGCTCGTGCTCGGCGCCAACCGGTTGGCCCACGCCCTGGGCGAGCAGGGGGTGTACGCCAAGTGACGAGCCGACCTGCGCCGGCCGCGGTGCCCGTGGCGCGCCCCGCCGCGGGCACAGGGCCGCGGCCACGCTCGGGCCGCGGCGAGCGTCCGGTCTGGATGGGCGAGCCCAGCAAGCTGGGGGTCGGTGCGCGGGGACTCGTGCTCGGCCTGGGCTGCCTGGCGGTTCTGGTGCCGTTCTGGGCGGTGCTCATGACCAGCATCGCCTCTCCGGAGGAGGTCAACAGGGCGGGTGGCTTCGTGCTGTGGACGAACGAGCCGACGCTGGACTCCTACCAGGCCGTGCTGTCCGGCGGAGTCGTCACCCGTGCGCTGCTGGTGAGCGCCGGCATCACCGTGGCCGGCACGGCACTCAGCCTCGTCAGCACGATCGCTCTGGCGTACGCGCTGTCGCGACCAGGTTCGTTGCTGCAGAAGCCGATCCTGCTGATGACGGTGTTCACCCTGCTGTTCAACCCGGGCATCATCCCGATGTACCTGACGGTCAAACAGCTCGGCCTGCTGGACAGCTACCTGGCACTGATCCTGCCGGTGCTGGTGAACGCGTTCAACGTCATCGTCATGCGCGCGTTCTTCCAGGACATTCCGCGCGAGCTGCGGGAAAGCGCCTATATGGACGGTGCCGGGGAGATGCGCATCCTGCTGCGGATCGTCCTGCCACTGTCGAAGGCGGTCGTCGCCGTGATCGGGCTGTTCTACGCGGTGGCGTACTGGAACGCCTTCTTCTCCGCGATGTTGTACCTCCAGTCGTCGGAGAAGTGGCCGCTGCAACTGGTGCTGCGCACGTACGTCGTCAACAACACCCCGATCGGGTCCGACCAGCTCAGCTCGAACCTGGAGAACCTGCCACCACAGATCTCCGTCCAGATGGCGATTCTCGTCATCTCCGTCCTGCCCATCCTGTTCGTCTACCCCTTCATGCAGAAGCACTTCGCCAAGGGACTCATGGTCGGCGCCGTCAAGGGCTGACCTGGAAAGGAGAGTCGTGGCACCCACCTTCAGCCGCCGCCGCGTCCTGGCACTCGGCGCGGCAACGGGGCTGGCCCCGCTGCTCGGGGCCTGCGGCGACGGCGGCCCGAGCTCGCCGAACAGCTCGACCGGGCCGGTCAAGCTGCCCACCTACAAACCCGTCACCGCGGCCACGCCCGCCCTGGCCGCCGAGCCGGCAGGGGTGTCGCCGGGGTACTTCACCTACCCGGCCGCCTCCAGCGCCGCATCGCAACCGGTGCGGGGCGAAGCCGTCACGGCACTGACGTACACCTACGACCCGATCGCCCCCGCGCTCGGCTCGAACCCCTACTGGCAGAACCTCAACAGCACACTCGGCACCGAGCTGAAGATCACGTACGTCCCCTCGACCGACTACAAGAGCAAGGTCGCCACGACCATCGCCGGTGGCGATCTGCCCGACATCGTGGCCATCCAGGGCGTCGTCCAGCAGATGCCGGCCATGCTGAAGGCGACCTTCACCGACCTCACCGAGCACCTGTCCGGGGACGCGGTCCTCGCCTACCCGAACCTCGCCGCCCTGCCCACCGACGCCTGGCGCGGCACCGTCTACGACCAGCGGATCTGGGGCATCCCCGTGCCGCGGGCCCGGATCGGCACCGTGCTCTACACCCGGGCCGACCTGCTGGCCAAGGCAGGGCTCAGCCTCCAGCCCGATTCGTGGGCCGAGTTCAAGGAGATGGCGGTCGCGCTGACCGACGAGCGGGCCGGGCGGTGGGCGTTCGGGCAGATCCCGTTCACCACCATCCTTGAGATGAACGGGATCACCGGCAACTGGCCCGGCGGCGCCGGCGTCTGGCAGGCCCGGGGCGGCGTCTTCACCCACTCAGGGACGACACCGCAGTTCACGCAGGCCCTTGAGGACACCGTCGAGCTGGTGAAGTCGGGGGTGGTGCATCCCGACCACGCGGGCGCGCCCAACACGAAGCGCAACGGGTGGATGCTGGCCGGCACGACCTCGTTCACCATCGGCGGGTACGCCGGGTGGGGCAAGTTCTACGGTCAGGCGAAAGACGTGCCCGGCTTCCGCCTGACCGGCATGCTCTCGCCCACCCGCGACGGCGCGGGGACGCGGGTACGCACGCCCGGCCCGACCCTGTCCAGCTTCACCGCTGTGGCCAAGACCGACAACGCCGATCGGATCAAGCAGATCCTCAGGGTCCTCGACTGGTTGTGCTCACCCTTCGGCAGCAGCGAGTACCTGGCCCTCCGGTACGGCGTCGAGGGCCGGACGTTCACCCGCGACGGCTCCGACCCGGCCCTCACCGAGGGCGGGCGCAGCCAGGTGTTCCTGCCGGTGCGGTACCTCGCCGAAGCATCGCCCGTCATCTACGAGCCGGGCAACCGCCAGGCCGTACAGGACCAGCACGACCACCAGGTCGCCGGCGTCCCGCTGGCCGTCGCGGACCCGACCCTCGGGCGGTACTCGGAGACCGCCGCCAGCAAGGCCGCCAGCGAGCAGCAGGAACTGGACTCGGTGCTGCTGGAGATCCAGCTGGGGAACAAGCCCGTCTCGGCGTGGCAGCCGGCCATCAAGAAGTTCATGGACCGGGTGGGCAACAAGATCAAGGCCGAGTACGAGGAGCAGTCAGGTGGCTGACGCAGTGGTGAGACGGAGCAGGTTACGTTGGTACGCGCGTCGCCGGGCCCGTGCCGCGGTCGTGCTGGCTCTGGTGGCGGCGTTCCTGTCGCCGGGCAGTGCCGCCGTCGCCGACATGTCGGATCTCGGCGGGCTGCTCGACCTGACGCGCCCGGGGCTCGGCGCGGTGGCGGCCAAGCTGGCCGCCGGTGATGAAGCAGGCGCCGCGAGTGAGCTCAAGGTCTATTACGCGGGCCGCTCCGACGTCCATTACCCGGCTCCGGCCGAGGGTTTGGGCGGCGGCGACTCGGGCCCCGACGAGCTCGCGGCGGGGATCTTCCGGTTCGGCGCCGAGACCCGCAACTTTTACAACAGCGCCGAGCAGCGGATCGACGTCGACTGGCAGGACCTCTGGGGTGGGACGCAGACCACCCCGGGCGGCGCGCAGACGTTGATGAGCGACTTCACGTTCATGCCCAAACTGACTTTCGCCTACGTGTCCGAGAGCGACCCGGCCAAGCGTGCGGCGTACGCGGCGGCGTGGATGGACATCTCGCTGGACTTCTTCACCGACGTTCAGAGCTGGCCGCAGGGCCGCAACCTGTCGGCGGCCAAGCGGCTCGCCCAGCTGGTCAGCGGGTTCTCCGTGTTCAGGACCGATCCGGGCATCGACGCGAGCGATCTCGTGGCGTACCTGTCCGGCGTGCACGCCACGACGGACTTCCTCGTCGGCGTGATGCAGAAACACATCGGGAACAACTGGTACGTGTCGATGGCCCGCTCCGTTTACGCGGCGGCCGTGTATCTGCCCGAGTTCTCGTCATCGCCTGGCTCGGAGTGGTTCGCGGTGCGCTCGGCCGAGCGGTTCCTGCGCGCGTACCTGAAGGGCGACGGTGTGTACCGCGAGCCGGCGTTCAACTATCAGGCGTACGTGGCGGATATTCTCAACTCCGTCATAGCAGTCGCGGGTGCCAACGGGCGAACCGTTCCCGACTCGCTCGTCCAGGCGGCAGACTGGATCGCGGACTCGCTGTTCGCGACCCGTCAGCCGAATCTCGAACCCGCGGCGATCGGCGACACACCGAACGACGACGCGGGTACGTCGGCCATTCGCCGGAGCGGTGTACGCAACTCCTGGCCCGACTTCACCTGGGTCGCCTCCGGCCGGACGCAGGGGACCGCCCCGACGCTGCCGTCCACGGTGTTCCCGATCAGCTTCGCGGTCCAGCGTTCCGGGTGGGACGCCGACGCCCGGTACATGCTGATCAACAACCAGAACTCCAGTTACACCGCCTCGCACCGGCATCCGGACGACCTCAGCCTGGTGATGGCGGCGTACGGGCGTCCGCTGATCGTCGACTCCGGGGTGGGGGACTACAGCCCGACCGATACGAACAACTGGATGCGCCGGGAAACCGAGGCGCACAACACCATCGAGGTCGACGGAGACCCGCAGGCGAAGGGGGTCCCCCGCACGACGTCGCTGTGGCGCTCGAACGCGGGCCTCGACATCTACCGCGGCGCGGCGATGGGCTACCGGCCGGTCGAGCACGATCGCGCGGTCTATTTCGTCAAGCCCGGCTTCTGGGTGGTCTCCGACGACCTCACCGGTGACAGTGCCGCGCACGACTACCGGCAGCTCTGGCACTTCCCCGGTGATCCGGTGACCGTCAATCCGGCGACGAAGGTCGCCACGGTCGGGTTCGACACCGTGCCCGGAGCCGCTCCCGTCGCCGGCGTGCGGCTCATCCCGGTGGCGACGGCCGGCGCCGCGGTGACCCCCAGGGTCCACAAGAACGGCGCCGTACGCGTCGGCGACCAGGTGCTCACCAACGTCGACTACCTGTCCTACGACTGGTCCTCCACCGGGGCGACGGGACTGGACACGGTCGTGGTTCCCGGCCAGGCCGGCGCGGCGCCCTCGGTGACGGCGAAGCGCATCGCCATGCCCGGGGTGAGTCACTCCGTGGCGACGGCGATGGAGATCGCCCTGCCGGACGCGACCGGACGCTTCTACCTCTCGCGCGAGGCGAATCCCTCGTCGAGGGCGTTCGGAGCCGCCACGACCAACGCCGAGACCGCCTACCTCGAGCGCGCTTCGGGTGGCGGGCTCACCAGGTACGCGCTGACCAGAGGGACGTCGCTGATCGACCAGGACGACACCGTCATCAGCGCATCCGCACCGGTGTCCGACGTCAGTGTGGAACTGCGCGGCGCGACCGCCCGGATCTCGCTCGGGGACCCGTTCACCGGCACGCTCTCCGTCAACGCGCCGAACGCGAACGCGGTGATGGTGAACGACACCCCGATCGCGTTCACCCGCACAGGCGACCTCATCACCGTGTCAGTCGAGGAACACTTCGCCCCGGCACCCGTGCTCGACGACGAGTTCGACGACGCCGGCCTGGACCGCACCGTCCACGACTTCAACGCATCCCTTGGCGGCTGGACGCCGGTCCAGGGGACCTGGGCGCTGACCGGCGCAAAGCTGGCACAGACCTCGACCGCGGACATGATGTCGTTCGCGGCTCTGCAGGACGTACCCGATGACGTGGTCATGGCCGCGGACATCGTACCCGGGTCACGCGGCCAGACGACGTCCCGGACCGGTCTCGCGTTCCGCTACCACGATTCCCGCAACTACTACCGGGCCGAAGTGCTCAACTCCACGTCGGGAGCGACGCTGAAGCTCGTGAAGACATACGACTCGCAGAGCGAGGTTCTCGCGGAGACCGCACTGCCGAGCGGCGCCAACGTCCCGCACAAGCTGATCGTGTCCGCGATCGGGAGGCACCTGAGCGCCAAGGTCGGCGACACGTCGATCTCCGCGGACGACGGACAACTGCCGACGGGTGGCGCCGCCGCCTTCACCCATCGGCGGGCCGCGACCTTCGACGACATCGTGATCAGGGAAGGGCTCGATCAGGCCGGTTGGCGAGGGATGACAGGGTCTGCGTCCGTCGCCTCGGGCAAGTTGCGCCTCACGCCGCCTGCCGGTGGCCGGGCGCACGTACTGGCCGACTCGACACTGCCGAAGCGCTTCTCCGAGGCGTGCGACTACGTCGTGGAGACCACGGTCACGATCGACGGATCCGTCGGTAACGCGGGAATCTCGCTGCGGGACACCACGGACGCGTACGGGTATCGGATCCACGTCGGCAAGACGAGCAACGGAACCCAGTACGCGAGCATCATCCGCGAGGCTCACGCGTCGGGTCCCGTCACCGTGGCCACGGCATCCATCAGCGATCCGTTGACCGGTCCTGTGCGACTGGGGGCGGCGATTCACGGTGACCGCATCACCGTGACGTTGGACGGCGTTCAGATCCTGAAGGGTCGCGACACCGTTGTGCGCAGCGGAGGCGTCGGGCTCTACGCATCCACGGAGAGCTCGTTCGAGAACGTCACTGTCGCGCGGTCCTGCGGGGGCGGGAGCGCCTGAGGCGTGGGGATCGCACGGCAACGGCCACCGCGTGATCACTCGGCGTTCGTGAGGACGACGAGAGATCGTGCGGTGGCCGCGAGCCACAGCGTGGACCCTGACGGCTGGTGGTCACCTCCAACGAGGTGACGGCCCCGCGGCTGTCACCGATCTTCGCCGATCCGGAGCTCTGCCCCGGGCACGCACGCGAAGAGCGCGAGGTCCGGTCGGGCACCACACGGTCCGGCTGGAAGACGGTCTGGGCCGAGCCCACCGCCGGGACGACGCTCTGGAACGGCTCGCGAAGGCGACTGCGATGATGTGGCGGATCGATGGATGAGCGCGTGGACCTTCACCCGGCGAGCCCGAATCCTGGCTCGGAAGCAGGCGCCGCCCCTGCTCAACGGCAGCCTTCGCGGTACGCCAGCCCAGGGACATGGGTCCGCCATTCGGCGGCGGTGAGGGAGCCGCCCGCCCGCCGGCAGATCGCCCGGACGACGCCCGCGGGTCCGATGACGTGCGTGTGCACCTTCCCGTTCAGGTCGAGGGTGACGAGGCCGGCGCCGTCGGCGGTGAAGGCGATCGACTGGAGCTGCCCCGTCTCCGGGTCCTGGCCTCCTCCCGAGTCGCGCAGCGTGCCGAGGCTCGTCCCGGTGACCGGGTCGAACAGCCGCACCCGGCCGTCCGTGGCGCCGACCGCGACGACGTCCTCACGGGGAGAATAGGCGGCGACCGACATCTGGTCGGAGTCGTCGCGGACGACCGGCCCCAGCCGATCACCCGCGGTGCTCCACAGTGTCAGGCGGCCCCGGGAGTCCAGGACCACCACCCGGTCGCCCCGGTGGAGGAAGAAGATCCGGATGCCGAGGGTGTCCCTGCCGCCGACGCCGAAGGGCCCGGTCGCCGGCCGGCCGGTGGCGGCGTCGAGCAGCCGCTGCCCGGCTCCGGCGACGGCCAGCCGCCTGCCGTCGGGAGAGAAGGCCACGTCGTTCGTCTCGGGCAGCGCCGCGTTCCAGAGCTTCCGCCCGGCCTTCCAGTCCCAGGTCTGAACGGTGTCACCGCGTCCCTCGTCCGAGCCGCGCAGGACGAGCGCGAGGCGGGTGCCGTCGGGGCTGAAGCGCACCACGCTGATCTCCGGCTGGCCCGGATCAGGGACGATCTCGCCCAGAACGGCCCGCGAGGCGACGTTCACGATCTTCACCGTGCCCTGGTCCACCGCGGCCAGCAGGCGGCTGTCGTCGCTGAAGTACGCCTCCTCCATCGCGGGCAGCGCGCCCGCGGTCCTGCCGCCGCGCACGTCGCGCAGCCGCGGCCGGTCGCCGGTCTGGATCACCGCGACCTGCCCGCCCGGGGCCAGCGCGCCGAGGCCGATCGAAGCGGACGCAGGGGTGCCGGAGAGGTCGGAGACATCGACGGAGAAGACCCGGTCCTCCACCAGGTAGCGGAACGTCCGGCCGTCGAAGGCGCCTTGGGGCTGCTCGCCGTCGGTGCTCGTGCTGCCCAGCAGTGGCGCCGTGGTGAGGAGCTGGGCGTCGGCCATCCGCCAGAACTGGACCTCGGTGCCGCTGACGGAGGCGAGCAGTTTCCCGTCCCCGCTGACCGTCACCGCGCCGCCGTTCCAGGCTCCTTGGGAGCCGGCGCCGTCCTGGACGCCGATGTCCACGACGGATGCGTCCCCGGCGTGGGTCAGCCGAACCGACTTCTCCCGCGGGGTCGCCTGCCAGGCGCCGTCCGCGCTCGCCACCGTTCCGGCTGCGGAGAGCCGGGTGTGCTCGCCGGTCCCCGGGTTCCACCGGTGTTTCCTGCCGGACACCTGGAGGGTCACCGTCCTGTCGTCCACGCGGACGATCTCCGCCCAGCCGCTGACGAGGTCGAGCGGGCGGTCGAAGACCCAGGTGCCGATGGCCTTCCCGCCGGACAGGTCCCAGGCCCTGACGCGCTTGTCCGTCAGGACGGCGAGCACGCGGCCCGAGGGCGCCAGGGCCACCGCGGCGACCCGGTCCCCTGCCAGCCCGAGCCGCGCGATCCGGCCGGTCCGCTTGCCGGTGCGCACGTCCCACACCTGCGCGGAGTCCTGGCTGACGGCGGCCAGGCGGCGACCGTCGGCGCCGAGGGCCCGGACCGTGTCGCCGGCGCTCATCCGGTCCGTGAACGTCGCCGCCTCGCGACCGGCGAGTGCCGTCGTCAGCGCCGCCCTGGTCTGCGGCGTGCGGTCCAGGCTCCACGCCGCCACGCTCAGCCGCATCGCCAGCATCGGGTCGGTGAGGCGTGCCTGCTGGGCGAGCCCGGTCAGCCGGGTCGCCTCCGACCTGGTGAGCGCCGCGGTGACCTCCTCGGCGCGCCGATCGGCGACCGCTCCCTGCTGTACGGCCAGCCCGCCGGCCACCAGCGAGATCACCAGCAGGCCGCCGAGGCTGAGCGACACCAGCCGGGCCCGTCTGGCGCCGCGGCCGGCCAGGTCGGCGCTCGCCTGCAGAAAGCTCTGCTCCATCGGGGTCAGCGTGATGTTGCGCCGCGCATTGGCCGCCCATCGCAGGGCGCCCTCCAGGTTGCCGCCCCGGAACAGGTCGCCGTCGCGCCGGCCGGCCCGGTCCCAGCGGCGCGCCGCCGTGAGGATCTCCCGGTGCACCGCCAGCCCGTCGCGGTTGCCGTCGATCCAGCGCCGGTACCGGGGCCAGGCGCGCGGCAGCGCGGGCCTGGCCAGCCAGACCTCCTCCTCTCCCCCGGTCAGGAGGTAGCCGAACACGTCCAGGATCCGGCGGATCGCCGCCGCCTCGGGCTGTGATCTTCCCTGCAGCAGCTCGTCCCGGCCCGCCCGCCGTCCGGTCAGCTCGCCGTGCTCGTCCACGGTGACCAGCCGCAGGAACACCTCGGCGGCCAGCTCCCGCTCGGCCGGGCCGAGCATCGCGTACGCCTCCTCCGCCAGCGCCCCCAGCGCGGGATCGGCGGCGGGCACGGCGATCCGGGTGGCCTCGCGGCCGCCCTCGGCGAGCAGCGTGGCGGTGTCCAGCCGCCCGCCGCCGCTGACCAGGGCGAGCAGCAGCTCGCGGGAGGACGGCCGGTCGAGCGGATCCTTGGCCAGCGCGGCGGCCACCAGCGGCTGCAGCGACGGCGGCAGCACCCCGAAGTCGGGGCTGGCCGACAACACGCGGTGCATCACCCCGCCCAGGCTCTCGGCCTGGAACGAGTCGACGCCGGTGGCCGCGAACATGATGATGCCGCCCCAGGCGAACACGTCCGCCGGCGCGCCCGCCCGCTGCCCGGTGAACACCTCCGGCGCCATGTACGTGGGCGTGCCCGACACCAGGCCGGTCTCGGTGAGCGACATCTCCGCCGTCCGTGAGATGCCGAAGTCGATCACCCGGGGACCGTCCGGCCCGAGCAGCACGTTGTCCGGCTTGAGATCGCGATGGATCACCCCGGCGTCGTGGACGGCGGTCAGGGCGGTGGCGATGGCGGTGGCCAGCCGGTGCAGGTCGCCGCCCGCGAACCGGCGGCCCCCGGCCACGACCTGGCGCAGGCTCGGCCCTTCGACGTACTCGCTGACGATGTACGGGCGGGGCCCCTCCAACTGGGCGTCGAGCACCCGGGCGGTGCAGAACGAGGCCACCCGCTGCGCGGCCGTCGCCTCCCTGCCCAGCTGGGCGGCCTGGTCGCTGTGCAGGACCTTGATCGCGACGCGCCTGGCGTCCTCGGTGTAGGCCTCGTAGACCACGCCCTGGCCGCCCGCGCCCAGCCGCCCCGCCAGCCAGTACGGCCCCAGCCGCTGCGGATCACCGTCCAGCAGTGCCGTCGCCATGCATCACCCCTTCGGTCATGATTTCGCGTGATTCGATGCGCGCCGTCTGCATAAAGTTCAAGGCAGGACGATTCGGTCGTACGGGAGTGCGGGTTCACGCGCAGAACAGGCGAGCACGCGACTCATCAACCCGGCGATCCAGGGGTGCTCTCGGTGCGCGTCCTTCGGCTGAGCCGGGCTCAGGGCACCCTGGCCGCCATGGATGCGGCGGCCAGGGCCTTGATCTGGGGCGCGTCGTCCGCGAGGAGGAACCCCTCGGCGACGGCGTCATCGGTGGCGGCCTCGAAGGCGGGCAGGTAGCCGTCGCCGTACAGGCGGTCCAGGACGGCCGGGGAGAACGGGACGGTCAGGCCGAAGAGCCTGCCCAGGACGCCGTCGTCCGGGCTGATTCCGGTCAGTACGGCGGTGGGCACCTCCATCCACGGCGTGCGGACGCCGCCGAGCGCGTTGCCTAGGTCGTCCCGCTCCAGCGCGGGGCCGGGCACGGTGGCCAGCGGGGGCGCTTGCGGCGGCACGACGTCCTCGCGCACCCACTGGTCGAGCCGTCGGATCGCGGCCTTGGCGACGTAGTGGTGCTGGGGGCCGGAGTTGGCCAGGTGCCGCAGGTCCATGCCGATCACGTGGGCGGTCGGGGCCAGCGCGGCGGCCAGTTCCGTGGGGGTGGCGCGGGTGAGGTCGAGGCGGCCGGTGGTGTTGAGGTAGGTGTCGGCGTGCGCGGCGCCGGCGAGCTCCCACACGCGCAGGTTCGGCCCGTCGGGCCGCCTGGCGCCCGCGTACCCGGCCGTGATCACGTCGGTCTCCGTCACCAGGGCGAGGACCGGCACTCGCGGGTCGGCGCGGAAGGGCACCGGCGTTCCAGCGAGATCTGCCGTCGCCGGCCGCCGCGACGGCACGAGGGCCGGGGCGATGCCGATGCGGCAGTGCGGCAGGAACCCGTCGTACACCTGGGCGATCGGGTCGACCTCGTTGATGTAGGTGGTCAGCATGTAGGCGCCCAGCGACATCCCGGCCGCGATGAGCCGCGCGCCGGGGAACAGCTCGCGGATGGCCATCCCGGCCTGGGAGAAGATGTCGTAGGAGAAGTCGTCGCCGGGGTGGTCGAGCATTCCGTACCGTTCGGGGTTCGACGCCTTGAGCCCGCCCGGGGCAGGCCCGTCCACGGGGTGCACGCTGCCGGTGACCCCTAGGCACTGGGCCGACACCCCGGCCCACACCGTGCCGCTTCGTAACAGCTCGCTGTGGATGTACTGCCATTCCACGCCGGCGTCCATGAACGACGAGACGTTGAACCACTCGACCACCACGGTGCCGCTGAGGTGTGCGGGTCTGCGTATCAGAATCCGGGTCACGTACGGGGCCGCTTCGTCGGCGTACGAGGCGGCCGTGCCGCGCAGCAGGTACTCCTCCTCGGTGTAGCCCGTGGCGAGGCCGCGGGCGACCTCGATGGCCTGGCCGTCGGGGCAACGTTCGAGATTCATGGCATGTCTCCTGCCGTCTCAGGCATGTCAGGACGTCCCTGACGCCTCCAGGAGTGTCAGCCTGCCCCTGACGCCCCATGATGTCAAGGACGGCCTGACACGGTGATCACGTGAAGCAAGAGGTCATACCGCGGAGGCCCCTCAGAGGTGGGGTCAGGCATTCGCCCGGCGGAGGCGTTCGGCTGCCTGTGCCCGCAGCGCATCGCCGCCCGCCGATGAGCCGCCGCACAGGGCCATCTCCCGCGCGTTGTACGCAGCCATCCACACGCCGGCCGCCCACGCGACCTCCAGCTCCACGGGCGTGAACACGTGCTGCCGAAAGTCCTGGTAAGCCGCCAGGAACGCCTCAGAGCTCTCGATCGGCGCCAATGTCGGCGGCCCGGCACTGGCGAACGACCCGCTCGCCGCTCCCACCAGCGCCGCCTCCGGCTGCCACGCCAGGCTGTCCCAGTCGTGCACCGCCCACAGCCGCCGGCCCTGCCACCGCAGGTTCTGCGCCTCGAAATCGGCGTGGCCGAGCACGGACGGCAGAGCGGCGGCCAGCAGTCGCCCCCGGGCCCGCTCGGCCGCCTCGACGATGTGCCCGGACACGACACTCTGGTCCAGGTCGTCGAGGAAGCCGATCGCCGGCCACGTGCCGGAACCGGTTCCGTCCCAGCGCACCCAGGGCGGATTCGGCAACGGCGGCGCGACGATCACGTCGGCGAGTTCGGCCATCAGCCGGGCGAACGCCTCCGCGCAACGTACGGCGATGTCCGGCGAGTCCCCGTGCAGCACCTCGCCGCCAGGGCGGTGTTCCTCGGCGTGCACGGCCAGCGCACCGACACCCACCACCGGCGTCAGCGGCCGGGCGCAGGGGAACCCGCGCCCGGCCAGCCGGGCCTGCGCCGCGACGCACGACGCCGCCCGGCCGTCGTCGGCCCGCGCCTTGACGACCACGTCCCGGCCATCGGCCAGCCGCAGACCGAACACCTCCGAGACCTGTCGCGACCGGAACAACACGCCGGTGGGTTCGCCGCCGAGCTGGTCCAGGCACCAAGCCGGCAACCAGTCCGGCAACGCGTCCAGGGGCATGCCCAAGACTGTGCCATGGGCGCCGCCCAACGAGGGGGACAGCGGCTCCGCGTGGGAGAAGAGGCCGACGAGGCACAGCGCAGGCGGCTGCCCTGCGACGAGGGACGGGTATGCACGGGCGGGACGTTCTCACCACCCGGCGTGATCATGAGCGCGACGGCAGTCCCGCGCGGACACTCAACGATCGTGACCGGGCATGCTACGAGTCAACGGCGCCGCGGTCCCGGGCGGCAGAGGGCACGTGCATGGTCAGGCTGAGCAGCGAGCCGCCCCCGGCGTGATGGAGCTCCACCTGGTCGCACAGGCGCTGGATGAGCCACAGCCCGTACCCGCGCGATGCCGCCGGACCGATCCGCGCGCGGGCGAGGTGATCGCGCGTCAGATGGCCGGCCGCGTCCTCGACCTGCACGGTGATGGCTCCAGGACGGGTACGGATGGTGAGCGTGCCGGTGCCGCCGCCGTGGTCGAGCACGTTGGTGATCGCCTCGTTGGCCGCCAGGACCAGGTCGACTAACCGCTCCCCCCGCAGACCGGCGGCCGAGGCCTGCGTGCTGACCAGGGCACGCAGGCGGGCGAGGTCGGCATCGATCGGGTGGCGCAGTACCCGCTCCGTCATCATCGTCGGCCTATCGCAGAAGGTGAGGAGGTGAGGTCGTCCATGGACCTTACTCCGCTGACCTGGCGACAGAGGGTCAAACGTGGGGTGCGATCGGGATCACGAGGTGCGTGCCGCCGGCGCCGGCGAAGACGGTCTGGTCGGCGACGGCGAAGTCTGCCGCCCCCACGGGGTCGGCCATCGTCTGCGGGTTGCGATCGAAGCGGGGATGGTTGGACGAGGCGATCTGCAGGCGGAGCCGATGCCCGGCCGGCACCACGTGGGCGATCGAGCCCAGCGGCAGCCGGTAGGACTCCCGCCGCCCTGGTACGAGCGCGACGGCGTCACCGCCGTGCCGGTAGCGCGCTCGCAGGATGCCGTCGACCAGCCCGACCGACCGGCCGGCCGTGTCGACCTCGGTGAGGCGGGCCGTCCAGTCGCAGTCCTCGGCCGAGGAGGCCGCCTCCAGGTGCAGGACCACCTCGCCGGCGATGGTCAGGCCGGTCTCCAGCGGCGGGGAGGTGAGCACGAGCACGTCGTCGCGTGCCTCGATCGCGGCCTGGTCCTTGGGCCCGGAGTTGCGGGCGACGAGCAGCCCGGGCAGGAACGTCGCCCCGCCGGTGGTCGGCACCGGGTTCGCCGGGTCCGACCGGTAGGTGAGCGCCGCCTGCTCGCCGGCCGGGCCCTGGGTCAGGACGCCGTCCGCGCGCAGCGCCCAGGAGGTGGGCGTGGTGCCGGGCGGCGGCCAGGACGGCAGGTCGTGCCAGGTGTCGGCGCCGGTGAAGAAGATCCGCGCCTTGGGCAGGTCCGGCTCGCGTCCGGCGGCGATCGCGGAGAAGAACTCCAGGTGCGTCGCGGTCAGGTCGAGGGCGCCTGAGCCGGCGTCGTAGCCGTGCCAGCCGTCGCCCTGCCACTCGCTGAGGTTGCCGTGCGACCAGGGGCCGATGACGAGGTACTGGCGGGCTCGCGCTTCCTCGGTCGGCGCGTGCTCGGTGAGCCCGCGGTAGTTGCGCAGGGTGCCGTCGAGGAAGATGTCGTGCCAGCCGCCGATGTGCAGCCCGGCGACGTCCATCCGGCCGTAGGCGCGGGAGGGGTCGATGGCCGCCCAGAAGCCGTCGCGGGACGGGTGCGCCAGCCAGTCCCGCAGGTAGGGCGCGAGCGCTTCGAGCTCCGCCCGCCGCGAGGCGAGCAGGTCCATGGCTCGCCACGGGTTCTCGCGCAGGTCCGCCAGCAGGGCGGCGAGCGCCGCGTCCGGTGGCCGGCGGTCCAGGTCGAGCGGCGCCAGCGACTCGATGATCCACAGCAGGACGAACCCGAGTTGCAGCGCTCCGCCGCGGTAGGTCCAGCTCTCGTAGTAGTCGGAGCTGGTCAGCTGGGGTGCGATGGCGCGCAGGCCCTTCGGCGCGGCGGAGGCGGCCAGCAACTGGGTGGCGCCGATGTAGGAGGCGCCGTACATGAACACCTGGCCGTCGCAGAAGTCCTGCTCCAGCAGCCAGGCGATGGTGTCGGCGCCGTCGGCGGCCTCGTGCGTGAACGGGTCGAAGTCGCCTTCGGAGGCGTACCGGCCGCGCGTGTCCTGCACGACGACGGCGAAACCGGCGTCGAGCGCGCGCACGATCTCCAGCCCGACGATGTGCTGCGCCATGAACGACGATGACTTGTCGTAGGGCATCCGCTCCAGCAGCACGGGAACGGGACCGTCGCGGTCGGGGAGCCAGATGTCGGCACGCAGCAGGACACCGTCGCTCATCGGCACGTCGGCGTCGCGCCGGACGGTGTAGGTCGCGGCGCTCATCGCAGGCCGCTCAGCAGGCTGGCGCGCAGCCGGTCGAAGGCGACCGCGAGGATGAGCAGCGAGCCGGTGGCGACCTGCTGCCAGGACGAGTCGACGTTCATCAGCGTGAGGCCGTTGCTGAGCACGCCCACGATGAGCAGCCCGATGATCGTGCCGAACACTCCCCCGGTGCCGCCCTGGAGGCTGGTGCCGCCGAGGATCACCGCGGTGACAGCGGCCAGTTCCAGCCCGGTGCCCGTGGTGCCGGAGGAGGAGCCGATGAGCGAGGTGTTGAGCAGCCCGGCCAGCGCCATGCACAGCCCGGAGATGACGAAGGCCAGGAACAGGTTGCGCTTGACGCGGATGCCGACCAGGCGGGCGGCGTTCGAGTTGGCGCCGATGGCGTACATCTCCCGCCCGTAGACGGTGAAGCTCATGATCAGCGCGAAGACGACGGCCACGGCGACGAACACCAGGGCCGGGACCGGGAGGTCGAGGAACGGGCGGGCGATGGCCCAGTCGAAGCCGTTCACCGCGATGTTCTGCCCCTCGCCCACGGCGAGGGTGAGCCCGCGGAAGATCGCCAGCGTGCCGAGTGTCGTGATCAGCGCGTTGATGCCGAGCACGTTGACCAGGAAGCCGTTGAGCAACCCGATGGCGACGCCGCCGGCGACCGCGACGAGGACGGCCTGCGCCGTACCGAGATGGGGTTGCAGCTCGACCAGCAGCAGCCCGACGAAGCCGACGCCGCTGCCTACGGACAGGTCGAACTGCCCGGAGACGAGCAGCAGGGTCGCGCCGGCCGCGAGCACGCCGGTGATCGAGATGGCCGTCAGGATGTTCGTCGCGTTGTCCCAGTTGAGGAAGTACGGGGAGTTGGCGGCGAAGAAGACGATCTCCAGGATCAGGAAGACCACCAGCGCGGCGCTGTTGGGGATCTTGGCCAGCGCGGGGAGCCGGCCGGCCGATGGTTCCGGCGTCGCCGGAGGCCCGCCCGCGGCCACCGCGTGCGGCCCGGGAGTGACGGCGCTATCGGACACCGGACTATCGGACACTGAGGGCTCCTCCTGCGGATTCGGTGAGTCGGTCGATGGTGACGTCGGCGCCGTCGAGCACGGCCACGACGCGGCCGCGCACCATGACGGCCGCCTGGTCGGCGACCGCGACGATGTCCTCGTAGTCGGAGGACGCGACGACGACGGCGGTGCCGTCCGCGGCGAGGCGGCGGATCGCCTGGTAGATCTCCTGGCGGGCGCCCACGTCTACGCCGCGGGTGGGCTCCGCCAGCACCAGCACGCGGGAGCCGCACTCCAGCCAGCGGGCGAGCAGGACCTTCTGCTGGTTGCCGCCCGACAGGGTGCCGATGCGCTGGTCGGGGTCGTCGCGTGAGCGGACGGACAGCGCGTCGTGCCAGCGCCGGTAGGCCCGCGACTCCCGCGCCCGCGTCATCAGGCCGCCGCGCCCGGCCAGCCGCCGCCAGCTCGGGGCGGCCAGGTTCTCGGCCACCGACCGGCCGGGCAGCACGGCCTGGCCCTGCCGGTCAGGCGGCAGGAAGCCGATGCCGTGGCGGATCGCGTCCGCCGGCGTGCGCAGGCGGACGGCCCTGCCGTCGAGACGGAGTTCGCCGGCGGCGAGTCCGCGCATGCCGAACAGTGTCTCGGCCACCTCGGAGACGCCGGAGCCGATCTTGCCGTACAGGCCGACCACGGTGCCGGGCACGGCCGGTAGCGACACGCCGGCGAAGTTGTCCCCGGACGCCTCGTGCAGGGTCAGCACCGCCTCGGCTCGCTGAGCGTGCTCGCCGGCCGGCTCGACGAACCGGCGGGCGGCGACGGCCCTGCCCACCATGGCTTCCACCAGGTCGGCCGTCGTGACCTCGGCGACCGGCCGGTCGAGTGAGATGCGGCCGTCGCGCAGCACGCAGGCCCGGTCGGCGATGCGGAAGACCTCGTCGAGCCGGTGCGTGATGTAGACGATCGCCACGCCGGCCTCGCGCAGGCCCGCGATCAGCTCGAACAGCCGCCCGGCCTCGACGTCGGACAGCGCCGCCGTCGGCTCGTCGAACAGCAGGCACCGGCTCTCCCCCGCCAGGGCGCGGGCGATCTCGACGATCTGCCGCTCGCCCAGCCGCAGCCGGCTGACCGGGCGGTTCAGCGGGATCTCCGCACGCAGCCTGGCCAGCGACTCGGCGGCGCGGCGGTGCGTCTCCTTGCGGCTCACCACGCCCAGCCGCCGGGGCCAGGCGCCGAGCACGACGTTCTCGGCGACGGTCATGGTGCCGGCGTCGGCGATCTCCTGCGAGATGAGGCGGATGCCCGCGGCGCGGGCGCCGGCCACGGAGCCGAACCGGCTGCGCCGGCCGCCGATGAGGATCTCGCCGCCGTCGGCGTCGTGGTCACCGGCCAGGATCTTGACGAACGTGCTCTTGCCGGCGCCGTTCTCGCCCAGCAGGGCCACCACCGAGCCGGCTTCGGCGGTGAAGTCGATGCCGTGCAGCACCTTGACGGGGCCGAAGGACTTGGTGATGCCGGAGGTCTTCAGGAAGGGCATCGGGGCGCTCCTAGCAGGCGTACGCGGGGTAGTGCTGCTTGACCGTCTCCTTGGTGACGAACTCGTGCGGCACCAGGAGCTCGGCCGGCAGCTTCTCGCCCTTCATCGCCTTGATCAGGTTCGGCACGAGGAGCTGGCCGTACTTCTCCGGGAAGTAGGCGACGCTGCCGAGCCAGTGCGGGGCGGTGTAGATGACGCAGTTCTTCGGGTTGAGGTTCTGCACGCCGAGGTACAGGTCGTCGGTCCGGTTCTGGACGCGGGCGGCGGCCAGCGCGCCGATGATGACGTCCTCGTTGATGCCCACGACGATCACGTGCTTGGCGCCTGGCAGGGCGGTCAGCGTGTCGGTCATCAGCCGCTGCGCCGGCTCGCTCAGGCCGCCCGGCCCGGTGTCGAGGGTGCGCAGGTTCCTGACGGCGCCGCAGACGCTCTCGAAGCCCTTGCGGATGCCGCCCATCCGCAGCTCGTTGACCTGGCCCACGGCCTTGGACTCCAGCGAGACGAACGCGTCGTACTCACAGTCGTTCTGCTGGGCGAAGTAGAGGCCGACGTTGTAGCCGACGAGCTGCCCGGCGTACTCGTTGGCGGCGCCCACGAATGTCGTCTGGCACGGCTTCTGCTCGATGTCCACGGCCAGCACCGGCACTGGCGGGCCCGCCTCGCAGATGCGCGGAGCGGCGTTGGCGTCGGCCTGGAAGGTGATCAGGCCTTTGACGCCCTGGGTCTTGAACTGCTTGGCGCAGTCCAGGGCCACGGCCGCGTCGGCCTTGGAGTCGCAGGTGATCAGCTTGGCGCCGGCCTTGCGCGCCTGCTCCTCGACGCTGCGCTGGACGTCCTGGGGGAATCCGACCGACAGGTTGAGCTGGGTGAAGCCGATGGTCAGGCCGTCCCCGCTGCCGGGGGCCGCGTCCTCGAACTTCGCGACGCCCGCCGGCGCGACCGGCGGCGGCGCGCTGGTGCGTGCTCCCCCGCCGCCGGCCGTGGTCGTGCCCGGCTCCTCGCCGCCGCCGCCGCACGCGGCCAGCGTGGCCGCGAGCACGAGGGACGCCGCGGCGGCGGCGACTGCCCGCGCCCGACTCCTTACCAACATGGATCCTCCAGTGCGTGATGATGCGCCGGTCGCCGCCCGGGGTATCGTGATCGATCCGGGGCTGACCAGGGCCGGCGTGGTTCCGGCACGTTGGGGAAACCATCACGCAACACGGCGTTCACCTCCACCCGACGCCCGTCGGGTATCGCCCGACAGTTGTCGGGTGCAGGGCGGCGGCTCGACCGGGACAATGGGCACCATGACAGACACGGGCAGCGCTCCCGCGCGGGTGACCGGACCGCCCCCGCCCTTCGACGCCGAGCTCGCCGCCGGGCTGGCCGTCGTCCAGGGCGGCGCGCCGGTGACGCTGACCCCGGACCTGATCGGCGCCCTGCGCACCGGCCACGTCGCCGCCCACGAGGTGGACGACGACGGCCTGCGCAGGGGCGGCGCCTACACCTTCGCCGACCATGTCGTGCCCGGACCGCCCGGCGCACCCGACGTGACCGTGCTGGTCTGCACTCCGGCAGCCGCGGGCGCGCCCGCCCCGGTGATCTACCACATCCACGACGGCGGCATGGTCGCCGGCACGCGCCGGTCGGGCATGACGCCGATGCTGGACCTCGCCGAGCCGCACGGCGCGATCGTGGTCTCCGTGGAGTACCGCCTGGCGCCGGAGCATCACCACCCCGCCCAGGTGGAGGACTGCTACGCCGCCTTGAGCTGGATCGCCGGGAACTCCGGCGCGCTCGGCGCCGACACCGGGCGCATCGTGATCGCGGGCGTCAGCGCCGGCGGCGGCCTGGCGGCGGCGGTCACGCTGCTGGCCCGCGACCGCGAGGGCCCCGCTCTGTACGGCCAGTTGCTCGGCTACCCGATGCTGGACGACCGCAACGACAGCTACTCCACGATCCAGATGCGCGGGTTCGGCGTCTGGGACCAGACCTCGAACGAGACCGGATGGCGGGCCATGCTGGGCGCGGCCCACGGCGGCGCGGACGTCTCACCGTACGCCGCTCCCGCGCGGGCCACCGACCTGTCCGGGCTGCCGCCCGCCTACATCGACGTGGGCTCGGCCGAGATCTTCCGCGACGAGGCCATCGCGTACGCCGACCGGATCTGGCAGGCCGGCGGCGACGCCGAGCTGCACGTCTGGCCGGGCGGTTTCCACGCCTTCGACGCCTGGATGCCGCAGGCCGCGCTGTCCCAGGCCCTGACCCGTGCCCGGCAGGACTGGCTGCGCCGCCTGCTGGCGACCTGAGCCGCAACGAAACACCATGGAGCCATGAGAGAGCTGGTCGGCCGCCTGGAGGCGCTGGACCCGGATGCCGGGGCCGCGCTGCGGGTCATCACGTACTTCGACCAGCTCATCGAGCGCCGGGCCGGGCTGGAGAACGTGGTCAGGGGCGCCGCCGTGCTGTCCGGGCATCCCGCCGTGCTCATCGACACCGAGCGCGGCCTCAGGATCCGCGTGACACCTGACGGCGCACGCACCGAACAGTCTCCGGCCACGCTCCCGGCCGAGTGGTGCCGGCTGACCGTCGACTCGCACATCACCGTCTTCCTGGAGCATCCTGGGCCGGCCGGGCCGGTCGAGGCGATGGTGCTCGAACGCACCGCGATGGCGGCCCGCACGATCCTGGACCGCACCCGCAGCCGCGCCCGGCCGCGCCCGCACCACGACGCCGAGCTGGTGGAGGTGCTGCTGGACGCCTCAGCGCCGGTCGAGGACCGCTGTCACGCCGCCAAGTCGCTGGGTCTGAGCCGGTCGGCGCCCGCACAGGTGATCGCCGGATTGGACGGCTCGCTGCAGGTCATCGCCGCCACCGCGGACGCGCTGCCGGACGGCCCGCGGGCCGGCGTCGGTCCCGCCGTGCCCCTGCTGGAGCTGCCGCAGACGGTCGCCGCGGCGCGGGCGGCGGCGCGCTTCACCGCCGACGGCACCCCCGCCGATCCGGGACCGCGGGTCGTCCACGCCGAGGACCTCGGCGGCCTGATCATGCTGGTGGCCGCGGTGGACGCCGGGCTCGGGGCCGGCCCCGACCTCGCGGCGGTGGAGCGGACGGCGGCGGCGGCCCCGTGGATGCCGGCGACCCTGGACCTGCTGGCCGGCGGGGCCAGCCTGCGCACGTCCGCCGCGGTGTTGCGGGTGCACCACTCGACCCTGCACGAGCGGATGGCCCAGGCCGAGCGGCTGCTCGGCTGGTCCCTGCGCGAGCAGCCCGGCCGGTTGCGGCTCACCGTCGCTCTCATGCTGCGCCGGCTGCACCGCAACACGGCGGCGAACCCCGTCCAGGGTGGACAGGCCGGTGAGTCGCACCGGCCTGTCCACTAGCGTTTGAACAGGCGTGGCGCCAAGTCGATGAGGTTCTTCTGCCACACGTCCCAGCCGTGCGGCCCCGGGGTGACACCGTCGAACTCGTAGCGGATGCCGAGCTGGTTCAAGGTGGTCAGGGAGGTCATGAACGCCGGGTGGACGAAGTCCGTCTGGTCGCCCACGTACAGGCGCAGCAGCTTGGTGCCGTTGTTGATCGCCTCGGCGTCGACGCCGGCGTCGCTGCCGAACCATGCCGAGAACACCGCGACGTAGCCGAACCGTCCGGGGAAGGCCTTGAGCACGCCGAACGTCTGCGCGCCTCCCAGGGAAAGCCCGGCGAGGGCCTGCTGCGCGGGGTCGCCGGAGACGTGGTAGCGGGCGCGGGCCGCCGGAACGACGTTCTCCAGCAGTTCCTTGTTGAAGTCGGGCACGTTGCCGTTGGCCATCACGACCACCATCGGCACCAGGTTCCCGTCGAGGAAGTGGTGGTCGAGGATCTGTTTGGCGCGTCCCATCTCGACCCAGTCCGTGTGGTTCTGGCCGCCGCCGTGCTGGAGGTAGAAGACGGGGTACGGCTGCGCGCGGTCCGGGTCGTAGCCCGGCGGGGTCCAGACCAGGGCGGTGCGGTCCTGGTTCGTCACGCTGCTCCGGTACGTCATGCTCTCGACCTTGCCGCCCTTATCGGCGGGAACGTCCGTGAGCAGGCGCGCCTTGGGCCCGTTGACGAGGAAGGTGCTCCAGTTCGGTTCGGTGGTCACCTTCGTCGGGTTCGACGCGTCCTTGACCGGGACCCCGTCCACGAACCACTGGTAGTAGTAGAACCACGGGTCGAGTGGGCCCATGGTGACCCGCCACCGGTCGCCGTGCCGGGTCATCGGGACGCGCAGCCAACTGCCGTTGCGGCCGTTGTTCGCCCACACCGTGACGCGCTGGGCAGCGGTGAACGCGGTCGTGGTCTCGAAGGTGACGAAGCCGTCCTCGGTCACGAACGGGGTGGGGGTGGTGCCGGGCGCCGGTGGGGCGAACTCGCCCTTCAGCGGCCGGTGACCGGCGCTCGGGCCGTGGTCGCGGACCTTGCGGAACAGCCGCGGCACGAAGTCGATCAGGTTCTCCTGCCAGGCGTTCCAGTTCGCGCCGGCGTCCGGGTTGACGCCGTCGAACTCGTACCTGACACGGGCGCGGTCCAGCGTTCTCGTCAGGCGGTTGGTGGCGTTGTAGGCGGGGTCGGTCACGTTCCCCGTGTACAGGCGCAGCAGCTCGACGTGGTGGCCGGTCACCTTGACGTCGGTGAGGAGACCCGAGAACGAGCCGGCGTAGGCGAATTGTCCCGGGCGGGTCAGCGCGGTGCGCAGCGCCTGCGACCCGCCCTCGGCCACCCCGGCGATCGCCTGACGCGCCGGGTCGCGGTGGACACGGTAACGGCCGGCGACCGCCTTCCGGAGGGTTTGCGGATCGTCACCGTCGCTGATCACGACCACCATCGGCTCCATGGCCTTCTGGAGCGACAGGTTGTCGAGGATCTGCCGGGCCCTGCCGAGGTCGAGCCAGTCGGTGGCGCTCCAGCCGCCGCCGGACTGCAGGTACAGCACGGGATGGGTCTTCCTGGCCGAGTACCCCGGGGGCGTCCAGACCTGGGCCTTGCTCCCGGCTCCGTAGGTCAGGGTCTCGATCTTGCCGCCCTGTCCCTCGGGCGCGTCGGCCAGCAGGCGGGCGGCGTCGCCCGGCACGAGGAAGGTGCTCCAGAGCGGCTTGGACGCCACCGCGGTGCCGCTGGTCGGGTCCTTGAGCCCCTTGGTCTCATCGCCGGTGACCTGGTAGGAGTACAGCCCGGGCCTGAGCGGGCCGAGAACTCCTGACCAGACGTCGCCCCGGCGGGTCAGACCGTACTCCGCCCAGGCGGAGGAGGGGCCGAAGTTCCCCTCGATGGCGAGTTGCGACACCGGGCCCACGGCGGCCTCGACGGCGGCCGCCGGGACGCTGAAGGTCGCGAAGCCGTCCTGCGAGAGGCTCAGCCACGGCGCGTCCGCGGACGCCTGCGGCTCCGATGCGAGCAGCGCCGCCGCGGACGCCGGCGGCCCCGGCGCGAGCAGCGCCGCCGCGATCGCCATCACTCCGGCGGCGATCGTCGCCACCAGCCGGCGCCCGCCCTGGTTGCGTAAGAATGGCATGCGAGAACTCTCCTTCAGAGGCTCAGGTGCGGGTCCAGCGCTGGTTGGCGCCGCTGTGGCAGGTGTAGAGCTGGAGACGGGTGCCGTTGGCGGTGCCCTGGCCGACCGCGTCCAGGCACAGCCCCGACTGCACGCCGGTGATGGTGCCGTCGGCGTTCAGCCGCCACTGCTGGTTGGCGCCGCCGTGGCAGGCGTAGATCTGGATCACCGCGCCGTTGCCCGCACCCCCGGCGTCCAGGCACTTGTTGCCGTAGACCCGCAGCTCGCCAGTTGAGGTGGCGGCCCACTGCTGGTTGGTACGGCCGTTGCAGTCCCACAACTGCACCGCGGTGCCGTCGGCGGTGGCCGCGTTCGGCACGTCCACGCAGCGTCCGGAGGCCACGCCCCTGACCGGCGCGCCGTCGGAAGGCGTCTGCGTCGGCGTCGTGGTGGACGAGCCGCTGTCCAGGCCGAAGAAGCGGATCGCGTACGCGGCCATCCCGGCGTGCGGCAGGTTGTGCCCCGCCCCGTTGATCGTGTACGACTCGACCTGGCCGGAGCCGAAGACCCGGCGGGTCCAGCCGGACTGCGGGCTGTCAGTGGCCGACGGGGTCTGGCTCAGCCCGTGCACGTTGGTCCACTGATCGACCTCTTCCTGCAGCATCGTGTACGGCAGGACGTTGTCGGCGGTGCCGTGCCAGGCCATCACCCGCGGACGCGCCCCCGTGTAACCCGGGTAGGCGTTCCTGGCCAGATCACCCCACTGCTGCGGGCTCTTGTCCCCGCACCCGGCCGGGCCGAGACAGCCGTAGGGGACGCCCGCGAACGGCGCACCCGCCTGGAACACATCCGGATACGTGGCCAGCAGGTTCAGCGTCTCCATCGCACCGGAGGAGAAACCGGTGGCGAACACCCGCTGCGGATCGCCGCCGTAACGCTGCAGCACATAGTTGGTCATGGAGACGATCGAGACCGGGTCGCTGCCCCCGCCGTGCCGCAGCGCCTCGGCCGACCACACGTCGAAACAGTTCGACATGCCGTTGGCGCTCTTGTTGGCCTGCGGATAGATGACGATGAAACCGTACCGATCGGCCAGCGAAGCGAACTCGGTGCCCTGATGGAAGCCCGGCGCCCAGCCGTTACAGCCGTGCATCGCCACCAGCACACCCGGCCGCGCGGCCAGCCTGTCCGGCACGTACAGGTACATCCGCAGGTTGCCGGGGTTGTTGCCGAAGCCCGTCACCTCGGTCAGCGCCGCCGCCGACGCCTGCGGCGTGACCGTGAGGACGGCCAGGGCGGTGGCCAACGCCGTGACCAGGACCGCCAGGGCGGCTCCGACGCCCGCGTACCTGCTCATACGCGGTTCGCTTCGCTTCATTGTTCCGCCTTTCGCTGTTAGCGCTAACAACCGCTGCCGGTCGGTGGTGCGGCGGGACGGAGCAAATACGAGGGGGAAAGGTACTGTCAAGAGCGCCTTAGCTTGCGGTCAGCCGGAGGGGGTAGCAGCCGGGCATGCTCACCTCGCTTTTTCCCCATTTCGGGGAGGCCGGACAGCGAGAGCGTCGCCATGAAACTTTCATGGCCGAAAAGTTTCAGGTACGACGAGTCGCACGTCGCACCAGGTTGACACGAGCCGTTAGGGTTCAGCGCCACCGATAATTTCAGTGATTTCTTGACAACTTTCGGCGAGCTTCGCACACTGAGTGCCCAGCGTGATCTCCCCTCCTGGTCCGGTAGCGCCCGACAGGCTGCGGCGTACGTCCCACCGGGCCTTTTCCCTTGATTCACGTACGGAGGCTCAAGCATGCGCATGTCCCCATCCCCCGCCCGGCGAGCTCTGATCGCCGGCGCGGTCGGCGCGCTCGGCCTGGTCACGGCTGTGGCGACGGCTCTGGTGACGGCCGTCCCGGCCGGCGCCGCCGAAAGCACCCTCGGCGCCGCCGCCGCACAGAGCGGCCGCTACTTCGGCACCGCCATCGCCGCCGGCAGGCTCGGCGACTCCGCCTACACCACCATCGCCAACCGCGAGTTCAACATGGTGACCGCCGAGAACGAGATGAAGATCGACGCCACCGAACCCAACCGGGGGCAGTTCAACTTCACCAACGGCGACCGCGTCTACAACTGGGCCGTGCAGAACGGCAAACGCGTGCGCGGCCACACCCTGGCCTGGCACTCCCAGCAGCCGGGCTGGATGCAAGCCCTGTCCGGCAGCTCGCTGCGGCAAGCCATGATCGACCACATCAACGGCGTCATGAACCACTACAAGGGCAAGATCTACGCCTGGGACGTGGTCAACGAGGCCTACGCCGACAGCGGCGGCGGCCGGCGCGACTCCAACCTGCAGCGCACCGGCAACGATTGGATCGAGGTGGCCTTCCGCACGGCCCGCGCCGCCGACCCGGCCGCCAAGCTCTGCTACAACGACTACAACATCGACAACTGGACCTGGGCCAAGACCCAGGGCGTCTACAACATGGTCCGCGACTTCAAGGCCCGCGGCGTCCCGATCGACTGCGTCGGCCTGCAATCGCACTTCAACAGCAACAGCCCCTACAACAGCAACTACCGCACCACCATCCAGAGCTTCGCCGCCCTCGGCGTGGACGTCCAGATCACCGAACTCGACATCCAGGGCGGCTCGGCCACCACCTACGCCAACGTCGTCAACGACTGCCTGGCCGTGCCGCGCTGCACCGGCATCACCGTCTGGGGGGTGCGCGACACCGACTCCTGGCTCGGCTCCGGCGCCGCCCCGCTGCTGTTCGACGGCAACGGCAACAAGAAGCCGGCCTACACCTCGGTGCTCAACGCGCTCAACGGCGGCACCACCACCACGCCGACGCCCGGCGGCAATGCCGGGCAGCTCAAGGGCGTCGCCTCCGGCCGCTGCGTCGACATCCCCAACGCCAGCACCACCGACGGCACCGCGGTACAACTCTGGGACTGCAACAATCAGACCAACCAGCAGTGGACCCAGACCTCGGCCGGGGAGCTGAGGTCCGGCGGCAAGTGCCTGGACGCCGGGGGCACAGGCAACGGCGCCAGGATCCAGATCTACTCCTGCTGGGGCGGCGCCAACCAGCAGTGGCGCGTCAACTCCGACGGCACGATCGTCGGCGTGCAGTCCGGGCTGTGCCTGGACGCGGTCGGCGCCGGCACCGCCAACGGCACCGGCCTGCAGCTCTACAGCTGCCACACCGGCACCAACCAGAAGTGGACCTACACCCCGGCCGGCGCGTGAGCCGCTGACCGCGCCACCCTCCCTCGGCCCCGGTGGGGAGGCCGAGGGAGGGTGGCGGCGTCTTCTCCTCCTCACACGTTCGTGATCGTCCACTGGTTGTTGGTGCTGTTGTTCGGCGCCCACATCGCCACGGTGGAGCCGGCGGTGCCGTTGCCCATGCCGTCCAGCGCGGTGCCGGTGCCCCGGTTGATGATCTGGTGCCGGCCGTTGCCCGTGCTGTTGAGCCGCCACTGCTGGCCAACGCCGCCGTTCCAGGCCGACTGCCGGGCGACGGCGCCGTTGGCGGCGTTGCCCCCGCTGTCGATGACCATGGCGTTGGTCCGGTTGACGATGCGGTACCAGCCGCCGCCCAGGTCCACGAGCTGCCACTGCAGGTTGGTGCTGCCGTCCCAGTTCCACTGCTTGAGGTTCGACCCGGCGGCGACGTTCCCGCCGCTGTCCAGCACCAGGCCGGTGGTCGCGTTGGCGATCCGCACGTAACTCGCCGGCGCGGGGCCGGACCCGGTCATCCGGTACGTGCGGCCGGCCTGTCCGGTCAGCCTGATGACGTCACTCTCGGGTGCGGTGACGGTGACGGTGGCGCCGGTGGTGGTGTCGACCACCTGGTAGGTTCCGGCGAAGATCCGGTTGCGTACGTTGACCGCTCCGTCACGGTCGAACCTGATGAGGATCTCGGTGGCCCCGCCGGAGCTCCAGGTCGCGTCCACGGTGTGGCCGCCACGTCCCCGAAGGCCCCGCACCTTGCCGTTCGGCCAGGCCGGCGGCACTGCGGGCAGCACGTGCAGCTCGCCGTTGTGGCTCTGCAGCAGCATCTCGGCGATTCCGGACGTGGCGCCGAAGTTGCCGTCGATCTGGAACGGCGGGTGCAGGTCGAACATGTTCGGCGCCAGCCGGGCCGTCGTCACCAGGAGGCGCAGCAGCGCGTGCGCCCGGACGCCTTCCTCCATCCGCGCCCAATAGTTGATCTTCCAGGCGAGTGACCAGCCGGTCCCGGCGTCACCGCGCAGTTCGAGGGTGCGCCGCGCGGCGGTGTACAGCGCGGGGGTGCCGCGCTTGCTGATCTGGTTGCCGGGATGCAGGCCGTAGAGGTGGGAGATGTGCCGGTGGGCGGGCTCGGTCTCGATCCAGTCGTACAGCCACTCCTGGATGTTGCCGCGCGAGCCGATCTTCATCGGCGGGAGCCGGTCCCTGGCGGCCAGGACCCGCGTCCGGAAGTCGGCGTCGACGCCGAGCGTCTGAGCTGCCTGGGCGCAGCCGTTGAACAGGTCCCGCAGGATCTGGTTGTCCATCGTGGGGCCCGCGCAGACGCTGACGCCCGCGTGATGGGCGAGTTCCGGGGAGTTCGACGGGTTGGTGACCAGGTAGCCGAGGTTCGGCTCCTGCACGAGGGTCTCGAGGAAGAACTGCGCGGCGCCTTTCATCGCGGGGTAGTGGCGCCGGAGGAACTCCTGGTCGCCGGTGAAGGCGTAGTGGTCCCAGACGAGGGTGGCCAGCCAGGCGCCGCCGGTCTGCCACATGCCCCAGAACGCGCCGTCCACGACCGACGTCCCCCGCCACGCGTCGGTGTTGTGATGGGTCACCCAGCCGCCGGCGTTGTACTGGACGCGGGCCGTCCGGGCGCCGCTGACCGCCAGCTCGTCGAGCATCGCGAACACCGGCTCGTAACATTCGGACAGGTTCGTCGTGTCCGCCGGCCAGTAGTTCATCGGCAGGTTCGCGTTGATGGTGTACTTCGAGTCCCACGACGGCGTCAGCGAGTCGTTCCAGATGCCCTGGAGGTTGGCCGGCTGGGTGCCCGGGCGGGAGGAGCTGATCAGCAGGTAGCGGCCGAACTGGAACAGCAGCGCGGAGAACTGCGGGTCGTCGGTGTTCGCGTGCTGCGCGATCCGCACGTCGGTCGGCTGGTCGGCCGCCGCGGTCCTGCCCAGGTCCAGGGTCGCGCGCCCGAACAACCGCTGGTAGTCGGCGACGTGCCGGCCGCGCAGGTCGTCGTAGGCGCTGCCGGTGGCCGCGTCCAGGTGGCGCCGCGCGATGCCCTGGTAGTCGCCGCCGGCGTCGCGGTAGTCGCGGTAGCTGGAGCCAATGGAGATCAGCACCGTCACGCTGTTGGCGGACCTGATCTGCAGGGTGCCGCCGGAGCTGCTGACGGTGCCGCCGTCGGCGACCGCGCGGGCCAGCGCGAGGAACCGGACGGAGCCGGCCACTCCTTCCATGTCGCCGGAGACGCCGTCGAGCCCGATCGTGGTGCCGTCCGGGCTGGAGCGGGTCGTGCGCTGCGGGCTGTCGAAGGTCGCGGAGAACGTGATCGAGCCCGGCCGGTCGGCGGTCAGGCGGATGGCGATCACCTGGTCGGGCGCGCTCGCGAGCGTCTCACGCCGGTACCTGACGCCGTTGTGCAGGTAGGAGACGGCCGTGGTGGCCGTGGTGAGGTCCAGGTACCGGTTGTACTCCGTGACGCCGGCCCCGCTGCCGAAGCCGAGCCGCAGGTCACCGACGGTCTGGTAGGCCAGCTGCCCCACCGGGGTGCCTCGCATGTTCTGGTCGATGAGGGTCTGGGCCTGGCTCCACTGGTTCTGGAAGACCAGTTGCCGGATCTGGCCCAGCGCCGCCGCCCCTCGGGGATTGCTCTGGTCGTACGGGCCGCCGGCCCACACGGTGTCCTCGTTGAGCTGCAACCGCTCGGTGTCGGTGTTGCCGAACACCATGGCGCCCAGGCGGCCGTTGCCGATCGGGAGCGCGCGCAACCAGTCGGCGCCGGCGCTCTCGTCGTACCACAGGGCCAGGTCGTTCGCGGCGCTCACCTCGGGAGGGGGCGCTGTGGCGGCCCGGGCGGCGGCCGTCCAGCCCAGCGGTAACATCGCGGCTCCTGCTCCGGCCGCGCCGAACTTGAACACTTGCCTTCGGGATAAATCAGCCATCTCGACTCTCGTTCGTCCGTCGGCCGACTCATGCGAGTCGCCTTGCTGGTGGATGCCTTACCGGGCACGAGCACGTCACGGACCGCGGATCTCCTGGAGGAAGGTAAGGCCCTGACTGCGGCCCGTCAACCACGGTCGGGGCGGAAACTTAATTCCTGGCGGCCAGGCCACGGACCAGCGGTAGGCTGTCCCGGCGCCGGGCAGGGCGCCTCTTCTTGGGCGGTTGACAAGAACTTTGAGGCAGCAACTTAACTTTTCAAGATTCGCAAGTTACTCTGTTGCTCTCTGGTAACGTCTGTGAAACTTTCAGAGACGCGGCCCGGTCTCGCTGGAGGTGAAACTCCAGGCGGGAAGGCACGGGGACGGCCTCGCCCGAACCGGTAGAGCTGAGTCTCTTTGACGCCGGACCGGACCGTCGGATGTACTCCGCCACAACGCACCCAACGGAGGAGGGCGACGCCATCAGATGTTAGCGCTAACAGAAGGCATGGCGCGGCCGGTCATCACCCCCTTTCCGAGGAGTTCCGCATGTCCCTGAGCCGTCGTCAGCTCTTACAGACCGCGGGCGCGACCGCCGCGTTCTCGGTCGTCGGCGCGTCCCCCGCCCTGGCCGCGGCGCTTTCCTGGGCCAGGCCCGACCTCGGCGTCTCGGCCTACGAGTTCGACCTCGGCCAGGTCCGGCTGACCTCCGGACGCTGGCTGGACAACCAGAACCGTACCCTCAGCTACCTGCGCTTCGTCGATGTCGACCGGCTCCTGTATGTCTTCCGCGCCAACCACAGGCTGTCCACCAATGGCGCGGCGGCCAACGGCGGCTGGGACGCGCCCGGCTTCCCGTTCCGATCCCACATGCAGGGCCACTTCCTGACCGCGTGGGCGCAGGCCTACGCCGTGCTCGGCGACACCACCTGCCGGGACAAGGCCGCCCGCATGGTGGCGGAACTGGCCAGATGCCAGGCCAACAACGGCGCCGCCGGATTCACCAGCGGCTACCTGTCCGGCTTCCCCGAGTCCGACATCACCGCCGTGGAGAACCGCACCCTGAGCAACGGCAACGTGCCGTACTACTGCATCCACAAGACCCTGGCCGGGCTGCTGGACGTCTGGCGGCTGATCGGCGACACCCAGGCCAGGACGGTCCTGCTGGCCCTGGCCGGCTGGGTGGACACCCGCACCTCCAGGCTGAGCTCCGGCCAGCTGCAGGCCATGCTGGGCACCGAGTTCGGCGGCATGAACGCCGTGCTGACCGACCTGTACCAGATGACCGGCGACTCCCGCTGGCTGACCACGGCCCAGCGGTTCGACCACGCGGCCGTGTTCAACCCGCTGGCCTCGGGCCAGGACCAGCTCAACGGGTTGCACGCCAACACCCAGGTGCCCAAGTGGATCGGGGCGGCCCGCGAGTACAAGGCGACGGGCACCACCCGCTACCGCGACATCGCCGCCAACGCCTGGTCGATGACCGTCGGCGCGCACACGTACGTGAACGGCTCCAACAGCCAGGCCGAGCACTTCCGCGCCCCCAACGCGATCGCCGCCCACCTGACCAGGGACACCGGCGAGGCCTGCAACACCTACAACATGCTCAAGCTGACCCGCGAGCTGTGGCTGCTGTCGCCCACCCGCGCCGACTACTTCGACTACTACGAGAACGCCCTGCTCAACCACCTGATCGGGCAGCAGAACCCGGCCGACGCGCACGGGCACGTCACCTATTTCACCCCGCTCAACCCGGGTGGACGCCGGGGAGTCGGCCCGGCCTGGGGCGGCGGCACCTGGAGCACCGACTACGACTCCTTCTGGTGCTGCCAGGGCACCGGCATCGAGACCAACACCAAGCTGGTGGACTCGATCTACTTCCACAACGGCACCACGCTGTTCGTGAACCTGTTCGTGCCCTCGACGCTCGACTGGAGCGGGCGCGGCATCACGGTCACCCAGACGACCTCCTATCCGGTCAGCGACACCACGTCGTTGCAGGTCACCGGCAACGTGAGCGGATCGTGGACGATGCGGATCCGCATCCCGGCCTGGACCCAGGGCGCGACGGTCAGCGTCAACGGAACCCAGCAGTCCATCGCCACCACCCCGGGCTCCTACGCCGACCTCACCCGATCGTGGACCTCAGGCGACACCGTGACCGTGCGGCTGCCCATGCGGGTGGTCATGAAGGCCGCCAACGACAACCCCGGCCTGCAAGCCGTCACCTACGGCCCGGTCGTGCTGTCGGGCGACTACGGCAACACCAGCCTGCCGGCCGCCCCCGCGCTGAACCCGTCCTCGATCACCCGCACCGGCACCTCCGCCCTGACCTTCACGGCCACGGCCGGCGGGTCGCAGGTCCGGCTGGGGCCGTTCCACGACGCGCACGGCCACAACTACGTCGTCTACTGGAACACCGGCGGCCCGGGCGCGGCGAGCTTCCGGCTGGTCAACGCGGCGAGCGGGCTGGCCCTGGGCATCCAGAACATGTCCACCGCCGACGGCGGCCCGGCCCTGCAGTGGACCGACAACGGCACCGCCGACCACGACTGGGTACCGGTCGTGGACGGCGACGCCCTGCGGTTGCGCAACGTGCACAGCGGCAAGGTGCTCGGCGTCGAGAACATGTCCACCGCGGACAACGCCCGGGTGCTCCAGTGGGGTGACACCGGCACCGCCGACCACCGCTGGACGGTCGCCGACGTGGGCGACGGCTCCGTCAAGATCCGCAACGTCCACAGCGGCAAGCTGCTCGGCATCCTGAACGGCTCCACCGCCAACGGCGCCCAGGCGGTCCAGGACTCCGACAACGGCAGCGCGGACAACCAGTGGCGGTTCGTGCCGAACGGGGCGCGGCGCATCCAGAACGCGGGCACCGGGATGGTGCTCGGCGTCACCGGCATGTCCACGGCCGACGGCGCGCTCGTCGTCCAGTGGGGCGACACCGGCACCGCCGATCACCTGTGGACGGCCGTCGTGGACACCGGCGGCTACCTGCGGCTGCGCAACTCCCACAGCCAGAAGGTGCTGGGCGTGGAGAACATGGGCACCGCCGCGGGGTCGCGCGTCGTGCAGTGGGCCGACAACGGCACCGCCGACCACCGGTGGCGGCTGCGCTACGGGACGAACGCCGCGTTCCGCATCCAGTGCGCCAACGGCGGCCGGGTGCTCGGCGTCGGCGGCACGTCGCAGGGCGCGCAGGTCGTGCTCGCCGACGACAACGGCTCGAACAACAACCTCTGGAGGTTCGTATGAGGCGCGTGCTCGCGATCCTGGCGTGCTTATCGCTCGTGAGCTTGCTTCTGACGCCCCAGGCGTCGGCCGCGACGGTCGACCCCAACGCGTGGTACGTGCTGGTCAACCGCAACAGCGGCAAGGCCCTGGACGTCTACAACCTGTCCACCGCCGACGGCGGCCGGATCACCCAGTGGACCCGTAACAACGGCAACCAGCAGCAGTGGCAGTTCGTCGACTCGGGCGGCGGCTACTACCGCGTCAAATCCCGCCACTCCGGCAAGGTCCTGGACGTCTCCGGCGCCTCCACGGCCAACGGCGCCTCCGTCGTCCAGTGGGCCGACCACAACGGCGCCAACCAGCAATGGCGCCTGGCCGACTCCCCCGACGGCCACGTCCGGCTGATCAACCGCAACAGCAGTAAGGCCCTCGAAGTGCAGAACGCCTCCACCGCCGACGGCGGCAACATCGTCCAGTACGACGACTGGAGCGGCGCCAACCAGCAGTGGCAGCTCGTCCCCGTCACCGGCGGCGGCAGCAGCTCCTACAACAACCCAGTCGTCTGGCAGGACTTCGCCGACGGCGACATCATCCGGGTCGGCGACGCCTACTACTACTCGGCCTCGACGATGCACTACTCGCCGGGCGCGCCGATCTTGCGCTCCTACAACCTCGTCGACTGGGAGTACGCCGGCCACTCGGTCCCGAGACTCGACTTCGGCTCGAACGCCTACGACCTCAACGGCGGCCGGGCGTACGTGAAGGGCATCTGGGCCTCGACCCTGAACTACCGGCCCAGCAACAGCACCTACTACTGGCTCGGCTGCGTCGAGTTCAACCGCACCTACGTGTACACCGCCTCCGCCGTGGACGGCACCTGGACCAAACGCTCGCAGATCAACAACTGCTACTACGACGCCGGCCTGCTGGTCGACACCGACGACACCATGTACGTCGCCTACGGCAACTCCACCATCAGCGTCGCCCAGCTCTCCCAGGACGGGCTCAGCCAGGTGCGCGCCCAGCAGGTCTTCCAGACCCCGAGCAGCGTCGGCACCCTGGAGGGCGCCCGCTTCTACAAGCGCAACGGCTACTACTACATCTGGCTGACCCGCCCGGCCAACGGCCAGTACGTGCTGCGCTCCACCTCGCCGTGGGGCCCGTACGAGATGCGCCAGGTCCTGCTCGACCTGCCCGGCCCGATCTCCGGCGGCGGCGTCCCCCACCAGGGCGGCCTCGTCCAGACGCAGAACGGCGACTGGTACTACATGTCGTTCGTCGACGCCTACCCCGGCGGACGTGTCCCGGCGCTCGCGCCGATCACGTGGAGCGGCGACTGGCCGGTCCTGCAGACCGTCAACGGCACGTGGGGAGCCAGCTACCCGAAGCCGAACATCCAGACCAGCCGCACCGTCGCGTCCATGATCGGCCCCGACACCTTCACCTCGGCCGGTCTCGGCCACCGCTGGGAGTGGAACCACAACCCCGACACCAGCCGCTTCTCCACCGGCGACGGCCTGCGCCTGCAGACCGCGACCGTGACGAACGACCTCTACAACGCCCGCAACACGCTCACTCACCGCATCCAGGGCCCGTCCTCGACCGCGACCATCGAGCTCGACTACTCGCAGATGGCCAACGGCGACCGCGCGGGGCTGGCGATGCTGCGTGACCAGTCCGCCTGGATCGGCGTCAGGCGTGACAACGGCGTGAACCGGGTCGTGATGACGAACGGCCTGACCATGAACGGCTCGTGGCAGACGACCGGCACCGGCACCGAGGCGGCCGGCGCGAACGTCTCCGGCGGCCGGATCTGGCTGCGGGTCAACGCCGACATCCGGCCCGGCTCCGGCCGGCAGGCCCGCTTCTCCTACAGCACCGACGGCACCACCTTCACGAGCCTCGGCCCGGCCTTCACGTTGAACAACGCCTGGCAGTTCTTCATGGGCTACCGCTTCGGGATCTTCAACTACGCCACCCAGTCCCTCGGCGGCGCGGTCACCGTGCGCCGCTTCGACCTCACCACCCCCTGAGGAGAGACCCTGTGAAACTCCGATCCATTCTGGCCACGGTGGCCACGTTACTGGCGAGCCTGCTCATCGCCGTGCAGCCCGCCGACGCGGCCACCGTCGACACCAACGCCTGGTACGTCCTGGTCAACCGCAACAGCGGCAAGGCCGTGGACGTCTACAACCTGGCCACCAACGACGGCGCCCGCATCACCCAGTGGACCCGTAACAACCAGAACCAGCAGCAGTGGCAGTTCGTCGACTCAGGCGGCGGCTACTACCGCATCAAGTCCCGCCACTCCGGCAAGGTTCTGGACGTCTACAACTTCTCCACCGCCAACGGCGGCTCCATCGTGCAGTGGTCCGACCTGAACGGCACCAACCAGCAGTGGCGGCTGGCCGACTCCGACAGCGGCTACGTGCGCTTCATCAACCGCAACAGCAACAAGGCCCTCGAAGTGCAGGGCGCCTCCACCGCCGACGGCGGCAACATCGTCCAGTACGACGACTGGGGCGGCGCCAACCAGCAGTGGCAGCTCGTCAAGGTGGACGGCGGCACCGGCAACCCCGGGCAGTGCGACCTGCCCTCGTCCTACCGCTGGACCTCGACCGGCGCGCTGGCCCAGCCGAAGTCGGGCTGGGTCTCGCTCAAGGACTTCACCGTCGCGCCCTACAACGGCAAGCACCTCGTCTACGCCACCACCCACAACACCGGCACGGCGTGGGGCTCGATGAACTTCACCCCGTTCACCAACTGGTCGGAGATGGCCTCCGCCAGCCAGAACACCATGAACAACGCCACCGTCGCGCCCACGCTCTTCTACTTCGCGCCGAAGAACGTCTGGGTGCTGGCCTACCAGTGGGGCGGCCCCGCGTTCTCCTACCGCACGTCCAGCGACCCGAGCAACCCCAACGGCTGGTCGGCGGCGCAGACGCTCTTCTCCGGCAGCATCTCCGGCTCCGGCACCGGCCCGATCGACCAGACCGTGATCGGTGACGACACGAACATGTACCTGTTCTTCGCCGGCGACAACGGCAAGATCTACCGCGCCAGCATGCCGATCGGGAACTTCCCCGGCAGCTTCGGCAGCACCTCCACCGTGATCATGAGCGACACGACCAACAACCTGTTCGAAGCCGTCCAGGTCTACAAGCTCCAGGGCCTGAACAAGTACCTCATGATCGTCGAGGCGATCGGCGCGCAGGGCCGCTACTTCCGCTCCTTCACCGCCACCAGCCTCAACGGCTCCTGGACGCCGCAGGCCGCCACCGAGGGCAACCCCTTCGCCGGCAAGGCCAACAGCGGCGCCACCTGGACCAACGACATCAGCCACGGTGAGCTGATCCGCACCAGCGCCGACCAGACCTTCACCGTCGACCCCTGCAACCTGCAACTGCTCTACCAGGGCCGCAGCCCCAACTCCGGCGGCGACTACGGTCTCCTGCCCTACCGTCCCGGCCTGCTGACACTCCAGCGCTGACCTGCCGAGGCGGCCCGGGTCTCCGGGCCGCCTCTCACGGGTCAGCCCTTGAAGGCGCCGTCCATGATCCCGGCCACCATGCGTCTGCCGACGAAGACGAACAGCACGATCAGCGGCAGGGTGGCCAGGAACGAGCCGGACATGGCCAGGCCGAGATCGATCGTGAAGCTGTTCTGCAGCGCCTTGATGGCGATCTGCGCGGTGTACATCTCGGGCGACTTCAGCACGATGAACGGCCACAGGAAGTCGTTCCAGGCGGTGACGAACCCGAGCAGCCCGAGCACGAACGCGGCCGGCCGCACCAGCGGGAACGCGATCCGCCAGAAGATCTGCCAGGTGCCGGCCCCGTCGATGCGGGCGGCCTGGAGGATCTCGTCGCTGATGGTGGTGGCCAGGTGCTGGCGCATCCAGAAGATGCCGAACGCGCTGGCCAGCCCCGGCACGATGAGCGCCTGCAGCGTGTCCACCCAGCCCAGCGAAGAGATGATCATGTACTGCGGGATGACGGCGAGCTGGGTCGGCACGGTCATGGTCAGCACGACGATGAGGAACAGCACGTTACGCCCGCGAAAGCGGAGCTTGGCGAAGGCGAACCCGGCCAGCGAGCAGAGCAGGGCGTGGCCCACGCCGATCGTGCCGGCCACCACGAAGCTGTTGAGGATCGAGCGCACGAACGGCACGGTCGAGAACACGAGCCCGGCCAGGTGGAAGAAGTTCCCCCCTGGCACGATCTCCGGCGGCAGCTTGGTGGCGGCCGCCGTGTCCGTCGTGGCCACCACGAACATCCAGTACAGCGGGAACGCGCAGGCCAGCGTGGCCGCCGCGAGCAGCAGATAGGTCCACCAGCGGACCCGGTCGGCTCTCTTCATCATCGCTCCGGGCGGATACGGGCGGACAGGACGTAGTTGAGCGCCGCGACGGCGATGATCAGCACGAACAGGGCCACGCCGATGGCCGCGCCGTAGCCGAACTGGAACTGGCCGAAGCCCTGCTCGTACAGGAAGAGCGTGAGCGTCTGGCACTGCCGTACCGGACCGCAGGTCAGCGGCGCGGAGCGGGAGGCGAGCAGCGGCTCGGTGAAGATCTGCAGGCCGCCGATGGTGGAGGTGACGATGGTGAACACGATGACCGGGCGCAGCGACGGGATGGAGATGTGCCGGAACTGCTTCCAGGCGCCGGCGCCGTCCACCGCGGCGGCCTCGTAGATCGTCCGGGGCACGGCCTGCAGCGAGGCCAGGTAGAGCAGCGTGGTGTAGCCGAACCAGCGCCAGGTCACCATCACGGCGATCATGGTGTGGCTCCCCCACACCGACTGCAGGAAGTCGATCGGCCCCACGCCGACGAACCCGAGCAGCCAGTTGAGCAGGCCGTAGTCGCGGTCGAACATCTGGGCGAAGACGATCGTGGTGGCCGCCACCGAGGTGATGTACGGCACCAGCATCGACATGCGGAAGAAGACCGCCAGCCGCAGCCTGGCGTGGTTGAGCAGGTGCGCGAGCACCAGCGCCACCAGGAGCTGCGGCACGGTGGACAGCAGCCAGATGCTGATCGTGTTCCAGACGGCGTTCCAGAACCGGGGGTCGGCGAGCAGCCGGCTGAAGTTGTCGAAGCCGATGAAGACGTGCTCGCCGATCGGGTTCCAGTCGAACAGCGCGATGTAGAAGGTGAACAGCAGCGGGAACAGCCCGAAGACCGCGAACAGGAGGAAGAACGGCGCGATGTAGGCGTACGGGGCCACCCGCTCGCCCAGGCTCTGCCGCACCCGCCCCTCGGTCTCGGGTATGACCCGGGGCGGGCTGAGCGTCGTGGTCATGTCACTTGCCGATCGCGGTCTTGATGTTGGCCAGCGCCGTGTCCCAGGCCGTGGCCGGATCGCCCTTGCCCTGCTCGACGTTGGTGATCGCGTTCAGGAACTCCTGGCCGATGGCCGCGCTCTCCGGGCCGATGAGGAACGGCTTGAGCCCGAGCAGCGAGTCGGTGTAGATCTTGCCGATGGGCGCGTCGGAGAAGAACGGGTCCTTCGCCCCGAGAAGCTTCGGGTCCTGGTACACGGACGGGGTGGTGGGCAGCGCGCCCGAGCCGACGAAGTGCTCGAGCTGGCCCTGCGGCGACTGCATCTTGGAGATGTAGTCCCAGGCCGCCTTCGGGTTGGCCGCGCCCTTGGGAATGGCCAGGTAGCTGCCGCCCCAGTTGCCGGCGCCGCCGGGGATCTTGGCGACGTCCCACTTGCCCTTGGTGGCTGGGGCGTTGCTGCGGATCTGGCCGAGCAGCCAAGACGGCGCGGAGATGACGGCGTAGTCGCCCTTGCCCATGGCGGCGCTCCACCCGTCCTCGAAGGAGCTCTGCTTGGCGGTGATGCCGGCCTGCGCCGCCTTGATCCCCAGGTCGAACGCCGTCTTGACCTGCGGGCTGGTGGCGTACACGACGTTGCCCGAAGGGTCGTGGTACTTCTCGGGGCCCTGGTTGACGGCCTGGTAGAAGACGCTGGTGCCGGCGTTGTCGACGAACGCCTTGCCGGTGGCGGCGGTGTACTTCTTGCCGGTCTCGATGAAGGCGTCCCAGGTCGGCCAGAGCTTGCTCACCTCGTCGCGGTCGGTGGGCAGCCCGGCCTCCTTGAACAGGTCGGTCCTGTAGGCCACCGCCATGCCGCCGACGTCGGTGGGGATGCCGATGATCTCGCCCGTCTTGGCCGTGGGCTGGCTGATCACCCAGTCGAGGTAGTCGCCCTTGATCTTGTCGGCGCCGTACTGCCGCAGGTCCTGGAAGTTCTGCGGCTGCTGGACGAACTTCGGCAGGTCGTCGCCCTGGATGAGCACCAGGTCGGGCACCTTGCCGCCGGCCAGCGCCGTGGTCAGCGCCTGCGCGGTCTCCGTGGAGGTGCCCACCTCGGTGAGCTTCACCTGCACGCTCGGATTGATCTTCTTGTAGTCCTCGACGGACTGCTTCTGGTTGATGCCGCTGAAGGACCAGAACTCAAACGACTTGCCGTCGCCTGAGGGTTGCGTCGCGCCGCCACCACCGCAGGCGGCGGTGGTCAGGACGAGCGCTGCGGCGAGCACGATCGGGGTGGCGGTACGGAGCTTCACAGGTCATCTCTTCCTGAGTCGTGCGTCCCATGGACGGGGGGTTCGTGAGACACTCGCTGCTCTGAAACTTTCGGAAGCAAGCACGATAGTTAATTCGGGGACCATACGTGCGGTGTCGGAAACTCGTCAAGAACCTGCCCGCAAGAACGCCGAAACGTGAGAGCGTAAGCACCGAAAACGGTCGTTAGAATCCCGGCATGAGCACGGCCGCTGGCCCGTCCGACGACGGCGCCGCCAAGTCCCCGCCGTTGACCATCGCCCAGCTCGCCGAGCTGGCCCACGTCTCCATCGCCACCGTGTCGAAGGTCGTCAACGGCCGCGCCGAGGTCGGGCCCGAGACCCGGGCCCTCGTCGAGCGGCTCATCCGCGAGCACGGCTACCGGCCGCAACGCCGCCGCACGACCGCCGCGCCCCTGGTGGAGCTGGTCTTCCACGCGCTGGAGGGCGAGTACCCCACCGAGATCGCCAGAGGGGTCGAGCGGGTGACGCGCAAGCACCGGCTGGCCGTGGTGCTCTCGCAGCTGCACCGCCGCGACACTCCGGGCAAGGGCTGGATCGAAGGCGTGCTGAGCCGCCGTCCCACCGGCGTGATCTCGGTGTTCTCCAGCCTGACCGAGGCTCAGCGCGAGCAGCTCGCCACCCGCGGCATCCCGCTCGTCCTGCTCGACCCGAGGGGTGATCCCGCACCTCAGGCCCCTTCGGTGGGCGCGAGCAACTGGAACGGCGGGCTGCTGGCGACCCGCCACCTGCTCGATCTCGGGCACCGGCGCATCGCCGCCATCGCCGGGCCCGGCCACGCCCTGCCCAGCCGGGCCCGGCTGGACGCCTTCCGCACCGCGCTCGACATGGCCGGCGTCCCCGCCGACCCTGAGCTGATCGGCCGGGGAGACTTCCTCGTCGAGGGCGGCCTCGCCGAGGCCGAGCGCATGCTGCGGCTGCCCGACCCGCCCACGGCCATCTTCACCTGCAACGACGGCCAGGCCTGCGGCGTCTATCGCGCCGCCCACCTGCTCGGCCTGCGCATCCCCGACGACGTGAGCGTGGTGGGCTTCGACGACCTGCCCGCGGCCCGCTGGATGAACCCGCCGCTGACCACCATCCGTCAGCCACTCGCCGAGATGGCCGCCACGGCCACCGAGATGCTGCTCAAGCTCGCTCGGGGCGAGCTGCTGACGCAGCATCGCGTGGAACTCGGCACAGAACTGATCATCAGGGAGAGCACCGGGCGGCCGATCGGCTGACGAAAGTTAATCGAGTTTTGCCGAAAACTATCCTTGACAGCTTTCGGCGCGGCGACCTAGCGTGTCGCCCAGGCCGCGAACCGTACTCGTGATGTTAACGCTAACAACCGTGTGACGCCGAGGAGTTCCCCACGCATGAAGCCGCTCCCCCCACCCACAGCCCGCCGCCGGAGAGGAAAGCATTGGGGCCACCCGCCGAGCACCGTTCACCGGTCATGGCCGACGTCGCCAGACTCGCCGGCGTGTCACACCAGACCGTCTCGCGGGTGCTCAACGGGCATCCCAGGGTCCGCGCGGAGACACGGGCGCGGGTCCTGCACGCCATCGACGTTCTCGGCTACCGCCGTAACATGACCGCGCGGGCGCTGGTCACCCGCCGCTCGCACAGGCTCGGCGTGGTCAGCTTCGACACCATCCTGTACGGCCCGGCCAGCACGGTCCACGGCATCGAGCGAGCTGCCAGGGAAGCCGGCTACTTCGTCACCATCATGAGCCTGCGCACCATCGACAGGGCCGGCGTCAACGAGGCCATCGGCCACCTGGCCGCCCAGGGAGTGGACGGCGTCGTCGTGGTCGCACCGCAACACGCCGCCGCCGAAGCACTCGCCGACCTGCCCCCGGGACTGCCGGCGGTGGCGGTCGAAGGCCGCCACGAAGGCCACGTGCCGGTGGTCAGCGTGGACCAGTTCGCCGGCGCCCGGCAGGCGACCGCCTACCTGCTCGGCCTCGGTCACGAAACCGTCTGGCACGTCAGCGGGCCGGACGACTGGCTGGAGGCGGAGGGACGGCGCGAAGGCTGGCGAGCCGCGCTGTCGGCTGCCGGACGCACCGTCCCCGACCCGCTGGCGGGCGACTGGACCCCCGCGTCCGGCTACCGCGCCGGCAGAGCGCTGGCCGGCCGCGTCGCCGACGTCACCGCGGTGCTGGTGGCCAACGACCAGATGGCGCTCGGCCTGCTGCGGGCGTTCTCGGAGAGCGGCGTCCAGGTGCCCGGGCAGGTGAGCGTGGTGGGCTTCGACGACATCCCGGAGGCGGCGTACTTCACTCCTCCGCTGACCACGGTCAGGCAGGACTTCGGCGAGGTCGGCCGCCTCAGCATCGGCCTGCTGCTCAAGCAGATCGATCCGGCCGGGGCGTCCGGCCACGAGCACCTGGTCGTTCCCCCGCAGCTCATCGCCCGGGACAGCACCGACAGGGCGAGAACCGCTCGGCTCCCCTGATCGACCTCACCGGCCAGCCTCGATAAGGTCAGCGCTCATCCTGATCGACCTCACCAGCCAGCCTCAAGCGCTCATCCTGATCATCTTTCCGGCCAGCCTTGAGAAGGTCAGCGCTCATCCTGATCGCGGTCGGGGGCTCCTGCATCCAGCGGAAGGCGGACGTGATCGCCTTCTCGCCGCACGAGCCCGGAGAGCAGAACATTGATCTTGACGAGGCGGCAGCGCCCGCCCTGCCGCCCCGCGTGACTAGACTGCCGCCATGACCACGGAGTCGTCCCCTCTCACCATCGCCCAGCTCGCCGAGCTGGCCGGTGTCTCCACCGCGACGGTCTCCAAGGTCGTGAACGGCCGTTCCGAGGTGTCGGCCGAAACCCGCGCCGCCGTGGAGGAGCTGATCCGCCGGCACGGCTACCGCCGCCAGCGCCGCCGCTCCACCCCGACCGGCCTGGTCGAGCTGGTCTTCCACGCGCTGGAGGGCGACTACCCCGTCGAGATCACCAAAGGGGTGGCGCAGGTCGCGCGGCAGCACGACCTCACGGTGGGCATCTCGGACCTGCGCCGCGACCCCGACGCGGCGGACGAGTGGCTGGAAGGCGTGCTGCGACGCCGCCCGAGCGGCGTGATCGCGGTGTTCTCCGGCCTGACCGAACCTCAGCACGAGCAGCTCGCCCGGCGTGAGATCCCCCTCGTCCTGCTGGACCCGGCCGACGCACCGGCGCGGAACATCCCCTCCGTCGGGGCCGGTAACTGGAACGGCGGCCTCACCGCCACCCGCCACCTCCTGGAGCTCGGGCATCGCCGCATCGCCATCATCACCGGGCCCGACAACGCCTTGTCCAGCCGGGCCCGCCTCGACGGCTACCGCACCGCCCTCGACATGGCGGGCCTGCCCGCCGACCCGGCACTCATCGGCCGCGGCGACTTCCTCATCGAAGGCGGCCTGGCCGAGGCGCACCGTCTGCTACGCCTGCCCGACCCGCCCACCGCCATCTTCGCCACCAACGACGGCCAGGCCATCGGCGTCTACCACGCCGCCCACCAGCTCGACCTGCGCATCCCCGACGACCTCAGCGTCATCGGCTTCGACGACATGCCGTCCATCCGGTGGACCATCCCGCCGCTCACCACCATCCGCCAGCCCCTCACCGACATGGCCGCCGCCGCCACCACGATGCTGCTGACCCTCGCTCAAGGCGAGCCGCTGCCGCAGAACCGCGTCGAGCTGGCCACCGAACTCGTCGTCCGCGAGAGCACCGCTCCTCCCCCACCTGCCTGAACCGGGGCGCGCCCGCTGGAAGCGGCAGGTGCGGGAGGGGGCGAGGTCGTCAGCCGACGCGGGTCCAGCGCTGGTTGGTGCCGGTGTGGCAGGTGTAGATCTGGAGCTTGACGCCGTTGGCCGTGGAGTAGCTGGGCACGTCCAGGCACTTGTTGGCGCCCACCGCGGTGATCGTGCCGTCGGCGTTGAAGCGCCATTGCTGGTTGCTCTGGCCGTTGCAGTCCCAGATGCCGACGCCGGCGGCGTCGGCGGTGCTCCGGTTGGACACGTCCAGGCACTTGCCGCCGTAGACCCGCAGCTCACCGCTCGCGGTGGGCGTCCACTGCTGGTTGGGCTGCCCGCTGCAGTCCCAGATATGCGCCTGCGCGCCGTTCACCTGCGAGGCGCCGGAAACGTCGAGGCACCGGCCCGAGCCCACGCCTCTGATCGCGACCGCGCCGGAGGAGCCGTCCCCCGGCTGGCCGATGCTGCCGGACACCGACTGCAGCGCCGCGTACCAGGCGGCGGCCATCTTGTCGTAACCGCCGGCGGTCGGGTGGACGCCGTCGATCAGGTCGGCGGTGGTCAGCTTGCTGTGCATGTCGACCAGGTGGACGCGCTTGCCGCTGCTCGCCTTGCTCTGGACGATGCCGGGAACGGCCGCGTTGAACGTGCGGGCGGCGGCTTCCTGACCGGCGTTGGACAGCGGGATGATGGTGGCGACTAAGACGTCCGCGTCGGGCACGGCCGCGGTGATGTGGTCGATCAGCGTGGACAGCCGTTGCGGGGCGCCAGCCACGTTGTAGTTCTGCAGGATGTCGTTGGTGCCCAGGTGGAGCAGCACCGTGCGCGGCGTGTATGTACGCAGCCAGCCGGTGATGTTGGCGTCGATCTGGTCGATCCGCCAGCCCGGATGGCCCTCGTGATCGTGGTCGCCCAGGTTGCCGGGCCCATTGAACTGCGAGCCGACGAAGTCGATCGTGTAGCGACCGCCGGCCAGGCGCTGCCATAAGCCGATCCGGTACCCACCCGGCACCTGCGTGCCCTCGGTGATCGAGTCGCCGAGCGGCATGACCCGTACCCCGCCGTTCGACTCGGCGGCGGCGGCCCCCGCACCCATCACGGTGCCGGCCACCAGCAACGCCATCATGGCGAGCACGGCGGCCCACCTGTCCTTCCACGACCTCTGTGCTGCGGACACCAGGACCTCCCTGTGGTCATGTCTGTCATCGCTGAAGTGCTATGGCGCGCCGCCTGGTGGCGCCGCTGGGCTCAGGTGCGGGTCCAGCGCTGGTTGGCGCCGTCGTGGCAGGTGTAGATCTGGAGCCTGACGCCGTTGGCCGTGGAGTAGCTGGGCGCGTCCAGGCACTTGTTCGCACCCACGGCGGTGATGCTGCCGTCGCTGTTGAGGCGCCACTGCTGGTTGCTCTGGCCGCTGCAGTCCCAGATGATCACGCTGCTGCCGTCGGCGGTGGCCCGGCCGCTGACGTCCAGGCACTTGCCGCCGTAGACGCGCAGCTCACCGGAGGCGGTGGGCGTCCACTGCTGGTTGGCCTGTCCGTGGCAATCCCAGATCTGCGCCTGCGCGCCGTTGGCCTGCGAGGCGCCGGCGACGTCGACACACTTGCCTGACGCCACGTTCTTGATCTGGCCACCGGCCGTCGGGTCCGGCGAGGACGTGTCGAGGCCGAGGAAGGACAGGGCGTGGGGGAACATGCCCGTCAACGGCAGGGAGTGACCGTAGCCCGCGAAGCTGAACCCCTCGACGGGGGGGCGGTCGCCGGTGCCGCCGTACCGGGTCCGGGTGACGCCCGGAGCCGGGCTGTCGGTGAGTGCCGGGGCCTGGTTCACCCCGTTCAGGTTGGTCCACTGCTTGATCGCCTCGCCGAAGTTGGCGTAGGCCAGCGTGGTATCGGTGGTGCCGTGCCATAACTGCATCCGCGGGTAGCGCCCGCTGTAGCCGGGGTACATGGCGCGGGCCTGGTCGCCCCACTGCTGGGCGGTCTTGACGAGCTGGCCGCCGGAGCACTGGCTGTTCCACAGCGACCCGTTGGTGGTGGCGAAGCATCCGGCCGGGACGCCGGAGAACGCCGCGGCGGCCGAGAACACCTCGGGGTACTGCGCGGCCAGCACGTTGGTCATCATCGCGCCCGAGGAGAAGCCGCTGACCACGATCTTGGCGGGATCGATGTCGTAGCGCTGCCGGGCGTAGGCGACCATCGACATGATGCCGGTCGAGTCGCCGCCGCCGTCGCGCGTCAGGGCTGCCGGGGTGGAGACGTCGAAGCACTGACCGCTGCGGGTGGCCTCCGGCACCACGATGAGGTATCCGTACCGGTCGGCGGCGGTGACGTAGTCGTGGCCGACACCGTTGAACACCCCGGCGGCCGAGCCGGTGCAGTAGTGCACCATGACCAGCAGCGCCGGCTTCACCGCGACCCGGTCCGGGACGTACAGGTACATGTTCAGGTTGGTCGGGTTGTTGCCGAACCCGGTCACGCGCGTGAGCGACGCTGCTTGGGCCGGCTGGGCTCCCAACAGCAGGGCGGCGGCCAGCAGGGGTGCGGCGACGGCTGCGAGTGCTCTGCGTAATGCTCGGATCACACGATGTCCTTCCACTGAGTGCCACTCGCTTTGTTAGCGCTAACAATTCTGACGGTGGAACTCTTAGGTCGGTGAAGGTAGTGAGACGCAGCAAATCTGATGCAGAAAGATACTGTCAAGAGCCCCGTAGCTTGCGGCATCCACTGAGGACCGCAGCCGGACAGGCTTACCTCGCACTATTGCGTCAGAATGCGTTTTCACCTGCGGAAGGATGGCCGTGAAACTTCCATGAGCGCTGCATCGCGAGATCCCGACCGAAGCGCCGAACCCCGCGCTCTACCAGCACAACCGGCGCAGGCCAGGTCGGAGGTCGCCGAACGTTTCGACCTCTTCCTTGACAACTATCGAGGAAGTGCCAAACTGGGTGCCCGAAGTGATCTCTCCTGCCGGGCCGGTGGATTTCGCGGCCGAGGCGGCTGCGGCGCGCATTCGCGCGTGGCCTGCGCCGTAACGCCGGACCGGGCAACGAAACATACGGTCGAAGCGCGTCCGGAATTCTCTGGCCCTCACGCAAGGCCGCCGATGACAAGGAAGAGAAGATGACGCACAGCGACGGTGTGACAGATCCACCGGCCTCCCCGAACACCGACGCTCCGGCCGCGAGAATCAACCCTCACATTCCTCATCCGGCTCGCATATATGACTACTTACTCGGCGGCAAAGACCACTTCGCCGCCGACCGCAAGGCCGCCGAGGCGCTCATCGAGGTGTCGCCGGGCACGCGCGAGGGCGTACGCGCACATCGCGCCTTCCTGGGCCGGGCAGTGCGGTATCTGGCGGCCGAGGCCGGCATCACCCAGTTCCTGGACATCGGCACCGGGATCCCCACCCAGGACAACACCCACACGATCGCCCAGAAGATCATTCCCGAGGCCCGGGTGGCCTATGTGGACAACGACCCGATCGTCCTGGTCCACGGCCGCGCCCTGCTCACCGGCGACCCCGCGGGCACGACCGACATGATCGAGGCGGACCTGCGCCGGCCGGAGAAGATCCTGGCCGATCCCGCGGTGCAGCGCGTGATCGACTTCACCCGTCCCGTCGGCGTCATCCTGGCCGGCGTCATGCACTTCATCACCGACGAGGAAAAACCGTACGAGCTGGTCGAACAGCTCAAGGCCGCGGTGCCCAGCGGCAGTCACCTGCTGCTGTCGCACATCACGCTCGACTTCACCGACCAGGTGCGCCGCGAGGAGTTCACCAAGCCCTACGACAACAGCACCGCCCCCATGGTGCCGCGCACCTTCGAGGAGACCCTGCGCTTCTTCGAAGGGTGGAACCTGGTGGACCCGGGCCTCGTCGAGGTGGTGACATGGCGGCCGGATCCCGTCGAATACCAGGAGCTCATTCCCGGTGGTCACGCCTGGGCCTACGGCGCTCTGGCCGGCAAGCCGTGAGAACACGCTGCGTGGGCCGAGCGGGACGCTGACATGACCGACACCGCCCACCTGGAGAACCGCCTCGACCGGGCGCCGCTCTTGACGCGGGGACCGTAGGAAGCCTGCACGAAGGTCAGGACCGGGCAGGTTCAGGCGAAGTCGGCCGCGTGGTCGGTCGCCCGCTGCCTGAGGGTCACCTCGGCGGCGAACGGCGGAGCCGCCCCGAAGGTTACGAGCTGTTCAGAACGAAGCTGGACCGCTGCGTCCAGGTCGTTTTCCAGCCGTGACAGGTGATGACGCCGGCGGGCTCGGGATCGCAGACTTTAGGAGGGTCAGGACGAAGCCGCTCGCGGGCCGGGTGGGAATCCGTCGCAGGGAGATGGTCAGGTCCTGTTCGGGGACGTCGTAGTCCAGGAGGGCGAGCCGGGCCGCCAACGTCCGCAGCAGAGTGAGCGTGATGCCCTCTCCTGGGCAGCGGTGGCCGGAGCGCGGGTCGCCGCCGCCCTGCGGGATCAGCTCGAAGGCGCCGGGCTCGCGGCCGACGAACCGTCCGGGGTTGAACGTGTACGGTTCGTCCCACAGGTCAGGGTCGTGGTGCTGGCCGTAGACGTCGAGCAGCACCAGGCTGCCCTGCGGGATGCGTTCCCCGGCCCAGGACAGGTCGCGCACCGCCCGGCCGCCGACGAACGGCGCGAACGGGTAGAAGCGCCGAACTTCCTGCGCGAACGCCTCGGCATGGGCTTCGTCCCCGTCGCGCAGCGCCTTGCGCTGGTCCGGGCGGCGGTGCAGGGCGTGGGCGGCGAAGGCCACGTACCAGGCGACCGCCGCGGTCGGGCGGATGACGTTGAGCAGTTCCACCGCCGCAGTCCGGGCGTCGAGCGGGTCGCCGTCGGCGTCTCGGTGACCGGCGACGACGTCCAGCGCGGAGCCCGCCGAGGCGGTGGTGGTGCCGTCACGCACCTGCCGTACCAGGCCGGTCAGCCAGGCCTCGCGGCGTCCGCGCGCGAGCCGGGCCCGCCAGTGCCGGGGCCCGCCGCTGCCGAAACCGTCGACCATGGCCGTCGCTCCACGTGCCGGCCGTCTCGTCCCAGGCCGCGCTGGTGTGCGCCACCAGGGAGCCGACGCCCTCACCCGTCAGCAGCGAGGTGAACGTCGCCTTGCGCACGCGATGGGCCGCGCCGTCCAGAGTGTGCACCGCGCCGTGACCGATCAGCGTGCTCGTGACGGGCTCGGGCAGCGCCGTGCGGCGGCGTACGTGGTTCTCGTCGTAGAAGAATCGCGCCGCGTCAGGCCCGCACAGACCTGCCGCCCGCCTGCCCATCAGCCGGGTGTGCGCCACCTGTCCGGAGGAGCGCCGGCGCAGGGCGGGCAGCCATCCGTAGCCTTCGAGCAGCAGAAAGAGCAGCATCTCCCACCAGCTCTCGCCCGGGTCGACCAGCGACTCGTGGTGGGTGACCGCCTACCCGGGGCTTGCCTGCGTGGCCCGCGCGGCGCTGGGTAGGCAGGAGCGTCATGACGAGAACCGCTCCAGAGACCATGTCCGAGACGGACGTCATCGACCTGCTGCTGGCCCAGCACGCGATGATCAGAGACCTGTTCGACGAGGTCGAGCACGCCCCCGCCGACCGGCGCGGGGAGGCGTTCGCCCGGCTGGTGCGCATGCTGGCCGTGCACGAGACGGCCGAGGAAGAGATCGTCCACCCCTACGCCCGCCACAAGATCGACGGCGGCGACGGCGTCGTCGACGACCGGCTCGCCGAGGAGAACCAGGCCAAGGAACTCCTCATGCGGATGGACCAGGCCGGCCCGGACGCCCCCGACTTCACCCGGAACCTGCTGGCCCTGCGCCTGGCCGTGGAGGCGCACGCCCGCAGCGAGGAACGCTACGAGTTCACCCAGCTCCGCGGCCACACCACCGAGGCCGAACGCCGCGCCATGGCCGTGGGCGTCAAGGCCGCCGAGGCGATGGCCCCCACCCACCCGCACCCCGGCACCGAGTCGGCGACCAAGAACGTCCTGGTCGGCACGCCGGTCGCGATGATGGACCGGATCCGCGACGTCATCCGCCAGGCCATGGGCAAGCAGCCCTGACGCAACTGGCCGTCCCCTACCGAGCAGTCAAGAGCCGGCGGCCGGACGTTCGCGCGTCCGGCGCTCCCGGTCATGGCCGGTGCCGTATGGCACAACGGCCGGCTGGTGGGCGCATTTCGCCGCCGTACCGGCTCATGACCTCCATGAGGGCGGCGCTTGACGCTGGGCGAGCAGGGTAGCGAAGCGGCCATGGCAGATGACGTCATCACCCTCATCCAGGCCGACCACCGCAAGATCGAGGAGCTCTTCGCCAAGCTGACCAGCGGCAAGGGCGATCGGCCGGCCATCGTGGCCACGCTGCACGCGCTGCTCACCGCCCACGCCCGCGCCGAGGAGGACGTGGTCTACCCCCGCCTCGACGCCCACCACGGCCTGGAGGAGCACAAAGAGGCCGAAGTGCTGCTGGACGCCCTGAAACGGGCCCGGCCGGGCAGCCCGGAGTTCACCAGTGCCCTTGCCCTGCTCGCGCTTTTGGTGAGCCACCACGTTCAGGAGGAGGAGAGCACCCTGCTGCCCTTGCTCGCCCGCACCTCAGGCGAACGGGAGCTGCGCGACCTGGGCAAGGCGTTCCGGCAACGCCGGCAGCAGGAGCTGCGCGCGCTGACCGTCCCGCGTAAGGCCCGCCCCGCCTCTGGCCGAGGCGGACCTACCAAGACGCAACTGTACGAGCAGGCACGCGAGGCGGACATTCCCGGGCGGTCGCGCATGAGCAAGGAGGAGCTCGGGAAAGCCCTGGCCAAGACCCGTTCCTGAGCGCCCTGGCGATACCGCGAGCGCCCGCCGGAGGCCCAAGGCCGCGCGGGTGGAGATTCAGGCCGACGAGTACGTGGTGGCGTTCGCGATGGCCGCCGCTCTTAACTGGCGAGTTCCGTGCGAAGCCGGGCGAGGACGGCGCGTAGGAGACGGGAGACGTGCATCTGCGAGATGCCCAGTTCGGCGGCGATCTGCTCCTGCGTCAGGTTGCCGTGAAAGCGCAGCAGCACGATGGTGCGTTCCCTGGTGGGGAGGGCGTCCAGGAGCGGTTTGAGCGCGTGTCTGTCGAGCAGCGCGGCCAGCGGGTCGTTCTGGTCGGCCAGAACCTCCGCCCAGGGACCCGCCTGCCCTCCGCTGCCGGCGGGGGCGTCCAGGGACAGAGCGCTGTACGCCTCCGCCGCATCGAGCGTGAGCAGGACCTCCTCCTCGGACAGCCCATGCCGGCGGCGAGTTCGGGCACGGTCGGCGAGCGCCCGTGGAACTGGCTGAGGTCGGCGATGAGCCGGTTGAGCCGCGAGCGGCGCTCCTGGTAGCGGGCGGGCACCCTGACCGCCCAGGTGTGGTCGCGGAAGTGCCGCTTGACCTCGCCTGACATGGTGATGGCCGCATACCCGCGGAAGTCGTGGCCGAGACCGGCGTCGAAGCCGGTGATGGCCTTCATCAGGCCCAGGCAGGCGGCCTGGAGGAGGTCGTCGAGGGGTTCACCGCGTCCGCGGTAGCGCCGGGCGATGGCGGCGGCGAGCGGCAGATGCATCCGTACCAGGTGCTCGCGCAGCCGTTCTCGACGGGCCACCGGAAGGTGTGGCGTGGCCAGCTCCGTCAGCAGGTCCTCGGCCGTCCTGCTTGCATCGTCGGCGGCCACTTGCGGACCCTCCTTCCCCGGCCGGCTGGCCAACCTGCTTCCCCTCCCCTACCCGGGCTCCCCGGCGGAAACGGAGGCGTGCCCGCAGCGTCACAGCATGAGCTGCTCGTATCGTCTGCTGCGCCACTCGACCGTCACGACGGTGGCGTCGTCCTGAAGGCGGCCACGCTGGTGCTCCATGATGGTCTGGATCAGCCGTCGCAGCGTCTCCGGAGCCGACATGCCGTCGGCTTCGCGCCGGACGATGAAGTCGATGAAGCGTTCCAGCCCGAACAGCTCCCCCTTCGGGCTCTGCGCCTCGATGACGCCGTCGGTGTAGAACAGCAGCCGGTCCCCCGGCTGCAACTGGTAGCGCAGCAGACCGGTGCGGACGCCCATCCGGAACCCCATCGGCGGGTCGGGCTCGCTGTCCAAGGTGGCGACCTGCCGGCCTTCCCGCAGCACCAAGGGGGGATGGTGGCCCCGGTTGACCCAGCTCAGCCAGCCCGTCCGCAGGTTCAGGTCCGCCAGGATGCCGGTGGCGAAGCGCCCGGTGAACTGCTCGGCTATCGCCGCGTCGATGGCCTCGGTCGTCCCGGCGAGGTCCTCGCCCTGGCGTCGGTTGTTGCGGCAGGCGCCCATGGCGATGGTGGCGGTCAGCCCGGCGGAGGTGTCGTGCCCCATCGCGTCGAAGATGGACACGTGCAGTGTGTCGCCGTCGATGGCGAAGTCGTAGGCGTCCCCGCCGACCTCGTACGCCGGCTCCAGCGCGGTGCTGACCACCACCTGATCGTTGGCGAAGGTGCCCGACGGGAGCAGGTTCCACAGCACCTCGGCCGACAGGGTCATCGGCCGGGCGCGTACGAGGCGGGCGTAGGAGTCGCTGTGCGCGCGCTTGCTGATCACCAGCAGCGCGACCAGGGAGCCGAGCTGGGCGGCCAGCAACTCGGCGGCCGGCGCGCCCGGCGGCACGGTCACCCCGAGCACCCCGACCCGTTCGGTGCCGTCCAGCAACGGCACCCACAGCCGCCGCGGCTCCGCGCCCGCGGGCGGCGGCTGCGCCGTCTCCCCGTCGGCGGGGTCGGCCACGTGGCGGGCATGGACGATCTCCACGTCGCGATAGGCGCGGCCCGCCACCGTGGTGTCGATCCCGATCGGCTCCAGCGGTTCACCGGACGCGTCACGCTGCCCGGGCAACGGCACGAGATGCTGCTGCTGCAGGTCGGCGACGTACACCATCGTCTGGGAGAACCCGGCCCGCCGCGCGTGCTCGGCGACCAGGCCCGGCACGTCCTCCATCGCGGACAGATGATTGACCCCCAGCAGACCGCCCAGCATCCCCTCACCGTCACCTGCCATCGCGGTGCCTTTCCTAGGAGAACCGTGCCATCACCATAGATCGTCAGCTCAGGTTCGCGGGTGACCGTCCGGGGCGAGGCCCTCCCTCCCCGGGAACCCGGCTTCGCGCAGGCATGCCCGCACCTTCGGATCCGGACCGTTCATCGTCTCGTCCCTGTCCTCGTGGTGCGAGCGCTCTGCCCGCGCACGGCGGGCTCACACGCGGCGCCGGGTCCGGTGCAGCGGGAGAGCCACGGCGCCGGGATCCAGCACGCCTATGACCGGGCCAAGCAGGCCGTACGCCGTGCAGACCGACCGCGGGCTGACGCTGCGCAGCGGCCGGCACCACTTCTAGAACAAGCGGGACGGCTGCGTACGAGCGGTGTTCCAGCCCTGGAGCACCGCGTGACGGGAGTGGAGCCCCATGCCGTCACGTGGTGAGCCGTCAGTGGCGAATGTCGGGACAGTGGCGCGACGAGCACGGCGTCCGGCGAGGCGCACGTCTGGCGGCCGGGCACGAACCAGACCCTGTGCGGGCTGGCGCTGAGCCGGGCGCGCCTGGGCTGCCGTCGAGAAGGTAGGGAGCAAGAGCCGCCGCGGACCCCACCCGATCGGCAACTGACGTGGCCGCTGGTGCATGAGGTACTCCAGAGGGCGGCGGCCGGCCATCAAGGCGTTGCGGGGTGCATAGCCGGGCTCAGGCCGGGGCATGGGGTGGGCGATGGCGCCGCCCGGTCTGCGGCGGGTGGAGGGCCGGAGGGAGGCCCGGTTATGGCCTTGATGCCTGGCTTGGAGCCGAGTGAGCCGGTTGAGCAGCTGTTCCCGGTGAGTCCTGGGGTGCTGGCTGACATCCGGGCCTTCGTCGGCAGCCTGGCCGAGGAGGCGGGGTTCGCCGAGCGGGAACAGGAGCGGATCGTGCTGCTCACGCACGAGCTGTCGGCCAACGCGATCGAGCACGGCGCCAGCGAGGTGGTCGGCGTGCGGTGGGAGGACACCGGCCAGGGTGTCTGGATCACCGTGTCCGACCAGGGCGTCTTCGACGTCGGCGTGACGCCCGGCGATCGCGGGCGGGGCCTGCGGATCGTTCTCGCGATGGCCGATGAGGTCACGTTCCGGCCGGGTCGGCACGGGGAACCGGGCACGGTGGTCCGGCTGCGGGTGCCCGTCCGCGCCGGGCGCGCCGGTGCGGCGGCGGCTGGTCCGGCCCTGCCTCGGGTCCTGCTCGTGGACGGTGACCGGTTCGCCGGCCGTTCGTTGTCCTCGTTCCTGGACGCCGAGGGCTACCCGACGGTGGTGACGGGGTCGGCGCAGGCCGGCCGCGCCGAGTCGGTGAGCCCGCCGCGGCTGGCGATCGTCGACCTGATGACCTCCGACGGGCTGACCGTCCAGCTGTGTGAGGATCTGACGCGGGCGGGGGTTCCGGTCCTGGCCATGTCGATCCTTCCGCCGCCGGAGAACCTGCGCTCGAGCCGGTTCCTGCGCAAGCCGGTGCATCCTCTGGAGGTGCTGGCCGCGGTGCGGCTGCTGACCGAGCCGTCCGGCGCCGCCTCGGAGGTGCCCCATGCCTGAGCGGCGGTTGGAGAGCGGGCAGGCCCGGCTCGACGCGATCCTCGGCGGCGGTCTGATCAACCCGTCCGTGGCCCTCATCGCGGGGCTGCCGGGCAGCGGCAAGACGGTGCTGGCGCAGCAGTACGCGTTCGCGAACGGGACCGAGCGACTGCCCGCGATCTACTTCAGTACCGTCGCGGAACCGTTGAGCAAGATCCTGTACTTCGGCGAGGCCCTGACGTTCTTCGACCCTGGCCGGGTCGGTCGGGACGTGCTGTTCGAGGATCTCAGCGGCGAGCTCGGCGACAACGGCCTGAACGGCATGCTGAGCCGCATCAGCGGCCGGGTCGCGCGACAGCCGTGTTCGCTGCTGGTCATCGACAGCTTCCGGGCACTGCGCTACCGGGAAGTCGGCGAGCGGGAGTTCGAAGGCTTCGTCCACCAACTGGCCGGCCAGCTCGCCGCGACCGGCACGATGGCGCTATGGCTCGGCGAATATCGGCGCGACGAGCTGGAGGGCTGCCCGGAGTTCGCCGTCGCCGACGCCGCCGTCCTGCTCGCCACCGAGGCCTCCGGGCAGCGCGACAACCGTGCCCTTCGGGTGCTGAAGTTACGCGGCAGCGGTTTCCGCTCCGGCGCGCACGCCTACCGCATCGAAGGCGCCGGGGTGCGGGTGTTCCCCCGGCTCAGCGATGTCGACGCCGGAGCGTACGAACTGGGCGAGCGGCGGGCGACGTCGGGCATCGCCGCGCTGGACGAGCTGGTCGGCGACGGCTACTGGCCCGGCTCGGCCACCTTGGTGATCGGCCCTTCCGGGTCCGGCAAGACGGTGATGGGCCTGCAGTTCGTCTACGGCGGGGCGAGCCTGGGCGAGCCAGGGGTGTTCGCCTCGATGCAGGAGAACCGCGTCCAGCTCGAACGGATGATCAGTGGCTTCGGCTGGGGCTCCGGCTCGCGGGCCGCCGTGCTGCGCTGCGACTCGCCGAACGACATCTACATCGACCAGTGGTACTACGACCTGCTCGAAACCATCAGAGCGGCCGGCGCTCATCGGCTGGTGATCGACAGCCTCGGTGACCTCGCGGCGGCCTGCCCCGATGAGAAGCGGTTCAGGGAGTTCGTCTACGCGCTGCTCAACCACTGTTCGCGGGCGGGCATCAGCGTCCTGCTGACCCACGAGTCGGCCGAGTTGTACGGCCACACCAGGCTGTCCGAACGCGGGGTGTCGCACCTTTCCGACAATGTGATCCTGCTGCAGTATGTACGTAACGAGACTCACGTCGGGCGCGCGCTGACCGTGCTGAAGACCCGAGCGAGCCGTCATGTCCCGCAGCCGCACGAATTCGACATCACCAAAGATGGCATCAACATCAAGGCACCCCTCAAGGCCGTTTGAGGCGCACCGGGATCACGAACACCCGCACACCGTGCGCCTCAGCGGCGAGCTGGACGTGACCGGCTGCGGCGTCCTGGAGACCGCGCTCAGCCAGGCGGCGCGCCCGGGCCGCGACCTGATCGTCGACTGCGCCCGGCTCGGCTTCATCGACGCGGCCGCCATCGCCGTGCTGGTGCGCGCCGCCCGGATGATCGGCGAAGGGCAGCTACGGCTCACGAACGTGCGAGCCGGCCTGGCCGAGCTCATCGATCTGCTCAACCTGCCCGCCACGGTGCCCAACCTGCGCTGGGACAGGTCGAGAGGTTTCAGCGCCCGCAACCATGACACCAGGTGACTTCGGCACGGGCCTGGCCGGCTGGGGCATGATCTTCCAACGGTGGAGCCGCTGATGAGTGGCGCTCAGGAGCCACGGCCGGCGGATCCGGACTGGCGTGATCGCATCGGCGCAGCGCCGTGATCGGCAAGCCGGGGAGCGCGACCGGCTGGCCGGCGCCCGTGACGAAGCCGCGCGGCAACGCGACCACTCGGCCACTCGGCCACCAAACGGGATCAGGCGGCCGGTGAACGTGAACGTGATGCCGGCCGCAGCGAGCGGAGCGGCAGGGCCGTCTCAGGCGCCACGAGGGCGAGGTCGCGCATGAGCTGACCCTGCTGGAGAGCGAGCGGAGGCTGGCGGCGATCGAGCGGGCCGAGGACCGGCAGGCCAGCGCTGTGGATCGGTAAGCCGCCGCCGGCGATCGGCGGGCCAGCGGCAGGGACCGGCTCAAGGCGGCACAGGACCGGCTGGAGGCGGGTGACGATCGGCGGGTCGCCTCCGGATGGCGCAGCCGCAGGCGTATCACGTTCGGTTAGAACCGCCGCAGACGCATCACGTTCGGTTAGAACCGGCGCAGACGCATCACGTTCGGTTAGAACCGCCGCAGACGCATCACGTTCGGTTAGAACCGCCCGGATGGCCCAGCCGCAGACGCAGGACGTTCGGCTGGAACCGGCCGGAGGACGGGCCGTCCCGCCTCGCGGCGACGTCAGGAGGGAGCGTGATGCCGTTCGACAGCCCTCATGGTCCGCCCGACATCCCCCGCGATGATCGCGTGCACCAGCTCGGCGTGCACGTCCAGGCGCAGGCGGAGATAGTCGTCGTCGCGGCCGTCGTCGGGGTCGGCGTGCTCCGACAGGTCCGTGATGAAGCGGGTCATGCTCGAAGGCGTCCGCTTCTTCACCCGCGCGAAGGTCATCACCAGCCGCTGGCTCGACCCCAGCCACGGCGGCATCAACCTCGGCTTCCCGGAGAACACATGAGTCACGGGCCGCTCGCCGGAATCGTCGTGACGGACCTCACGCGGGCCCTGGCAAGGCCGCACGCCACCATGATGCTCGGCGACCTCGGCGCCACCGTCATCAAGGTGGAGACCCCCGGCGCCGGGGACGACACCCGGGGCTGGGGGCCGCCCTTCCGCGACGGCGAGTCCACGTACTTCCTGTCCGCCAACCGCAACAAGCGCTCCATCGAGCTGGACCTGAAGTCCGACGACGGCAGGCAGACCCTCGAAGCGCTGGTCCGCAAGTCCGACGTTCTCGTGGAGAACTTCCGCACCGGCGTGCTGGAACGCCTGGGCTTCGGGCCGGAGCGGCTGGCCGGGCTGAACCCGCGCCTGGTGGTGCTCAGCATCAGCGGGTTCGGCCACGACGGGCCGGAAGGCGGCCGCCCCGGCTACGACCAGATCGCCCAAGGCGAGGCCGGGCTCATGTCGCTGACCGGCTCGGCGCCGGACGACCCCCAGCGCGCCGGGGTGCCGATCGCCGACCTGCTGGCCGGCATGTACGGCGCCTACGGCGTGCTCGCCGCCCTCATCGAACGGCAGCACACCGGGGCGGGCCAGGTCGTGTGCACCTCCTTGCTGGCGGCCGTCGTCGGAGTGCACGCCTTCCAGGGCACGAAGTGGACCGTGGCCGGTGAGATCGGTCACGCGCAGGGCAACCACCATCCGTCCATCTCCCCGTACGGGCTGTTCCGCGCGCGGGACGGCGCCGTGCAGATCGCCGTCGGCAGCGAGAGCCTGTGGCGGCGTTTCTGTACGGCGTTCGGCCTCGACCCGGACCAGCCGGGCAGGTCCACCAACCCCGAGCGGGTCGCTCACCGCGGCGCCGTGATCGAGCTGGTCGAGGAACGCTTCGCGGAGCACGACACCGCGACGCTGCTCGGCCTGCTCGCCGAGGCGGGTGTGCCCGCCGGGAAGGTACGCGACGTGCGCGAGGTTTACGAGTGGGACCAGACCCGCAGCCAAGGGCTCCTTCTCGACGTACGGCATCCGGCGCTGGGGCCGATCACCCTGCCGGGGCCGCCGCTGAGGTTCTTCGACCCCGGCGGGGCCGAGCAGACCTTCACCGGGCATCTCCCGCCGCCCGTGCTCGGCGCCGACTCGGCGGCGGTCCGCGCCTGGCTCTCCGGCGAGACCCCGCTGCCGGAGAGCGCGTAGCGATTCGTGGCGCGTCGCTTGATAGGCACCTGGTCGGCGATGGTGGCCGGCAGGCGCGGCGTACCGAAGCGCCAGGCGTACCAGTTCTGAGGCCAGCCACCGACCAGCAACAAGGACCGGCCCGCCCCTCCTTGCACAATGTGCAGGCAGGATGTCGCCCACCCGGACATGAGTGTTGTCGAAGACGTCGGTGAAGCCGGCGACCCGGTCGAACGCACCCCCACTCCGGAACGGCTGCGGGCCTGGTTTACCGCCCGGCACCGATCCGGCGCTGGCCTGCTGCTCCTTCTCCCCCGCCTGGACGGCGCAGGTCGAGGTGCATCGGGTCGTGGCGATCCAGCCGGGCGAACGGGTCGCGGTGACGGGCGCGGCCGGCGCGGTCGGCGCGGTCGGGCGGTGACCGTGCAGCTCGCCGCGCGGGGCCGTCGTGAACATCCTCTGCTCCGATCCGCCGCGCGTCATGGATCGGCGCCGAGTCCAGCACCCGCCCGCGGCCGATCAACCCGCCCGGCCGGCGACCGCTACGGTCCGCCCAGGGATGCGCGCGACTCAGCTTCCGGGGGACAGGGTGAGCTTCACGGGGATGTTGCCCGTGACGGCCTTCGAGTAGGGACACTTGCGGTGGGCAGCCTCCAGCAGCGCCTCCGCGGTCTCCGGCGGCACGTCCGGAGCGGTGACGACGAGCTCGACGGACAGGTCGAAGCCGGCGCTCCCGCCGGCGATCGTCACCCGCGCCTCCACCCGTGCGTCGCGCAGCTTGACGCGTTGAGCGCGGGCGACGGAGGTCAGGGCTGAGAGGAAGCAGGCCGAGTACCCGGCGGCGAAGAGCTGCTCGGGGTTGCTGACGTGCCCGCCGGCTCCGCCCAGGCCTTCGGGGATTCCCAGGTCGAGCTCGATCAGGCCGTCGTCCGAGCGGACGCTTCCTGAGCGTCCGTCACCGGTGGCGAGGGCGTGGGCGGTGTAGCTGAAGGTGGTCATCGTTGGGTCCCCTTGACGAGAGTGAGCAGTTCTTTCACGGCTTGCGGCGTCGCCCTGGCGAAGGTCCCTCCGCGAGAGACCGGGGTTCCCATGGCTCGGGTGATCGCGACGGACGCCTCCGCCTGCCGGACCGCGAGCAGGGTCGGGTTCGCGACCAGCGCGCCCGGCACCTCGACGTGGTCGCGGGCGCTGAGCAGGGCGAACAGGCCTCCCGCCGACATCACGACATCGACGCCGCTCTCCTTGACCATGGTGATGGCCAGCGAGACGAACGTGTCCTTGATCGACTGGTACGCCACGTCGTCGTCGTAGGCCGCGACCGCCTGGTCGGGTGTGATCCGCAGCGGCCGGACGTCGACGACCCGGGACGACAGTCCGTAGCGTGCTATCTGCTCGCTGTGCCACGAGAGGTACACGGGGTCGAGGGTGACGAGGCCGATGCGGCCGCCCAGCATGCAGGCCTGGAGCATGCTGGCTTCGCCGTGCCCGATGACCGGGATGTCGACGGCCGTCCGCGCCTCGTAGAGGCACGCGTCCTGGAAGTGGCCGACCAGGACGGCGTCGAAGCCCTCCTCGGCCGCCGCGACGATGCCGACGACTGACTGGACGCCGCAGCGCAGCTCGCTGAGCCTGCCCAGCTGGGTGTCGGCCGGGCTGATCCCCCGCACCTCGTAGGTGACCCCGGGCGCGGCGATCTCGGTGAGGTAGGCCTGCAGCCTGGAGAGGTAGGGCTGGTGGACGGCCGGGTCGGTGAAGCTCTGGTACAGGATCCGGGAGGGAGGGCTGCTCATGGTCAGCTTTCGGGTGTCGGGGGCAGGCCAGGGTCGGCGAGGAGCAGGACCTTGCCACGGTGGTGGGACTGTTCGAGGAGGCGGTGAGCCTCGGCGGCCCTCTCCAGCGGGAGGGCCGCGTGGGTGGTCGGGACGATCGCGCCGCTCTCGTACAGCGGCCACACGTGCCGCACGAGGTCGGCGATGATCTGGTCCTTCTCGTGATCGGGTCGCATCCGCAGGCCGCTTCCGGTGAGCGTCAGGTTGTTCCTGAGCAGCGGTTCGAGGTCGATCGGGGCCTTCGAGCCGCTCTGGTGGCCGATCACGACGAGGCGTCCGCCGCGGTCCAGCACCCGCAGGTTTCGTTGCAGGTAGTCCGCGCCGACGATGTCGAGCACCACCGCGGGACGGATGCCGCGATCGCGCAGCTCGTCGGCGAAGTCCTGCCGGCGGTGATCGATCACGAGATCGGCGCCCAGCTCCTCGACGAACCGGGCTTTGTCGGGCGAGCCGACCGTGGTCGCCACCCGTACGCCGTGGGCGGCGGCGAGCTGCACGGCCGTCGCGCCGATGCCGCTGGCGCCGCCGTGCACGAGCAGCCAGGACCCAGGTTCGGGCTTGCCGGGCATGTAGAGGTTCGACCACACGGTGGCGGCGGCCTCCATCAGCCCGCCGGCGTCGACGGTGGAGACACCGGCGGGGACCGGCGCTAGGTGTGCGGCGCGCACGGCGACGTACTCGGCGTACCCGCCTCCGGGGAGGAGCGCACACACCTCACGGCCGAGCAGGTCGTCCGCGACATCCGGACCGGCCGCGACCACGACCCCGGAGACCTCGAGGCCGAGGTCGGCGACCGCTGCCGCGCCGGGGTAGTCGCCGGCTCGTTGCATGAGGTCGGCCCGGTTCACGCCTGCCGCGACGACGCGCACCAGCGCTTCACCTCGCGCAGGTTGCGGCAGGGCCCGCCGCGTCATCGTCAGGACCTCTGGTCCACCCGGCCGGCTGGCGACGACGGCTCGCATGTGCTGCGGGAGTGGCCGGCCGGGCGGCACGTGGTGGGCGTGCCCCTCACGGCCGGGTGGCACGTGGTGGGCGTGCCCCTCGGTGGCGGGGATCACCTGCTCACCCCCTTCCCAGGATGCGGGGCGCCGCGGTGCTCGCGGGCGCGGGCCACCGCGTCCTCGTGGAACTGTGCGAGAGCGGCGGGGTGAGGTGAGTGGTCGGCTGGGTCATCGCGCTTCCTCCTGAGGGGTGGTGCCGGGCAGGTGCGGTGGAACGGGTTGCCGGGCTCCGGCCGCGCTCACAGCGCCACGCACACGTTCGTCGTCTCGGTGTAGAAGTCGAGCGAGTGACGGCCGCCCTCGCGGCCGATGCCCGACAGTCCCATGCCGCCGAAGGGCGATCGCAGCTCGCGCAGGAACCAGGCGTTGACCCACGAGATCCCGGTCCGCATCTGGGCCGCGACCCGGTGAGCACGACGGAGGTCGGACGTCCAGACCGCCGCCGCGAGCCCGTAGTCGGTGTCGTTGGCCCGCCTGACCGCCTCCTCCTCGGTGTCGAAGGGCATGAGCGCCGCGACGGGACCGAAGATCTCCTCCCGGACGACCCGGTCGTCGTCGTTCAGGCCCGTCCAGAGGGTCGGCTCGACCCAGAAGCCCTCGTTGAGTACACCGCCCGGGGCAGCCGCCCGTCCTCCCGTCAGGGTCTTGGCGCCCGCCTGCTCGGCGAGGCCCGCGTAGTCGAGGATCTTCTTCTGGTGGGCCCGCGAGATCACCGGGCCGGTCGTCGTCGCCGGGTCCGAAGGCGCTCCGAGACGCAGGGCCTCGGCCGCGGCGACGAGCCGCTCCGTCACCTCGTCGAAGACGGGGCGTTCGATGTAGACGCGCTCCGTGCACAGGCACACCTGCCCGGTGTTGGCGAACACGGAGCGGGTCAGCCCGGCGACTGTGGCGTCGAGGTCGGCGTCGGCGAAGACGAGGGCCGCGTTCTTCCCCCCGAGCTCGAAGGACACCGGGCGGATGCGGGGTGCGACGGTCTTCATGATGCCGGCGCCGGTCGCCGTCGACCCGGTGAAGGTCACGCCGTCGATGCCCGGATGACTGGTGAGGTGCTCGCCTGCCGAACCGGCGCCGAAACCGTGGACGACGTTGTAGACGCCGTTCGGCACGCCCGCCGCGGCGAGCACCTCGGCGAGCAGCGTCGCCGAGCCCGGTGTCTCTTCGGACGGCTTGACGACGACGGTGTTGCCGCACGCCAGCGCCGGCGCCAGCTTCCAGGTCAGGAGGAGGAGCGGGAGGTTCCACGGCACGATCGCCGCCACGACGCCCAGCGGCTTGCGGACGGCGTAGTTCAGCGCCTGCCGGCCGTCATCCAGGTCCTGGAGGTAGGACTCCGCTCCTTCGGCTGCCACGACATCGGCGAACGCCCGGAAGTTGGCGGCCGAGCGGGCGATGTCGAGAGCGCGAGCGCCTGCTTCCGGCTTGCCGGTGTCGGCGACCTCGGCGGCCAGGAGGTCGTCGGCGCGCCGGTCGATCTCGTCGGCGATCCGGCGGAGCAGGGTGCAGCGCTGCTGGACCGTCGTCCGGCCCCAGGGGCCGTCCAGCGCCGCGCGCGCCGCCCGGACCGCCTGGTCGACAAGGGTGGCGTCCGCCTCGTGCACCCAGGCGACCTGCTGGCCGGTCGCCGGGTTGATGTCGGCGAACGCCTCCGCGCCGTCGATGAAGCGGCCGTCGAGGAAGTTCTTGTACTCACGCATGGGAGGTCCGTTGTGTCGGGGCCGAGTCGGGAGCCGTCGGCCGGGTGCGAGGTGGCTGGCGGTCCCATGCGCCGTCGGTTCCGCGGCTGCGGAGCTCCGGCTTGCGGACCTTGCCGTTCTCGGTCAGCGGGAGGGCGTCGAGCCGGACGAGGAATCGGGGGATGGCGTACGCCGCGAGGCGCGGGCCGCAGAACTCGACCAGGTCCTCGAAGTCGAGTTGCGCGGCTTCCTTGGCGACGACCGCCGCCATGACCTCGTCCTCGCCGAGCTCGGAATCGACGGCGTAGACCGCCACCTCCGCCACGGCGGGGTGCGCGCGGAGCACGTCCTCGACCTCCACCGACGAGATGTTCTCGCCGCGACGCCGGATCACGTCCTTGATGCGGTCCACGAACCGGATGGATCCGTCCGCTTCCACGCACACGCGGTCGCCGGTGTGGAACCACAGGTCCTGCCAGGCGGCGGTGGTCGCTTCGGGCATCCGGAAGTAGCCGGACGCGAAGGCGAAGGGCTGGTCGCTGCGCAGCAGCAGCTCACCCGGGGTGCCGGGCGGCACGTCGGCGCCGTCGGCGTCGACGATCCGCATGTGGAAGCCGGGCTGCAGGGTCCCGATGTGACCTGGTCGTTCCTCGCCCGGCCGGGTGGCCACGACCGCGTTGGTCTCGGTCGATCCGTAGCCGTCGAGCAGCGCGACGCCGAACCGCTCGCGGAACGGTCTCAGCAGCCGGCCGGGTGTCGCCGGCGACAGCGCGAGCCGTACCTGGTGGGCGCGGTCCTGGGCCGACGGCGGCCGGCTGTCGAGGATGCCCACCATGGCGCCGAGCAGGTAGGTCACGGTGGCGCCGCTGGCGGCCATCTGCGACCAGAACCGGGACGCCGAGAATCGGCCGCCCAGGACGTAGGTCGCGCCGCTGACCAGGGCCTGGCTGAAGGCGTTGAGTGCGTTGGTGTGGAACAGCGGCAGACAGGTGTGCAGCACGTCGTCCGGCCGGATCCCGATCTGGTCGCTGACGTTGTTGCCCCACCACCAGAACTGCGCGTGCGGGCACACGACTCCCTTGGAGACGCCGGTCGTGCCCGATGTGTACAGGATCGCGGCGGGGTCACCGGGGGCGACGACGGCCGGCGGCACCGGCGCCCGCATGGGCTCTGTCCGGTCGCCGAGGACCCATCTCGCCTGCAGGTCCGGCAGAGCCGGGAGACCTTCGAGGTGAGGTTCGATGCCGGCCTCGACGATCAGGAGCCGGGCCTGTGAGTTGGCCAGGATGTGGTGCAGCTGCGCCCCGCGGACGGCGGTGTTGATCGGGACCGCGACCGCGCCCAGCCAGGCCGCGCCGAGCACGAGGTCGAGGAGCTCGACGCGGTTGGCGGTGAGGAAGGCGACTCGTTCGCCCGGGGTGACGCCGCGGGCGGCGAGCGCACCCGCCGCGCGCGCCACCGCCTCGGCCATCTCAGCCGCCGTGCGGTGGACGTCGCCGCAGACGAGGGCGGGGGCTTCGGGCGTCAGCGCCGCCCGGGCCAGCAGCATCCCGGGGATGGTGCACTCACGCAGCGGTGTGTCCCGCGGCAGGCGACGGGGGTCGTCGCCGGTGTGCGCGGGGTCCTCGCCGGCGTGCGTGAGGTCCTCGCCGGTGTGCGCGGGGTCCGGGACGAAGGCCGCGGGGCCCGGCGTGGCGGGAGAGGTCGTGAGCGGCAGCTCCCGATGCGGCGGAAGGCTCTCACCGATCAGCCGCGCGACGACCTGCAGGCCGGCCGCGTACTCGACGGTGAGGAGCGTCGTGCCGTCGCTGGTCCGCGTGGAGGCGACGACTCGGCCCCGCTCGACGCTCACCTCGTCGAAGCCGTCGGCGCCGCACCCGGGACACAGCAGCCGCCGGGGGAAGAGGTGCTTGCCGCAACCACCGCAGCGCTGGACGTGGAGGCTCACGCGACCGCCTCCAGCACTGCCACGTTGCCGCAGGACCCGTGCCTGTAGAGCACCATGCCGTAGCCCGTGACCACGCCGATCCTGGCCTCGACCTGCCGGCCGGAGGCGCGCCCGCGCAGTTGCTGGACGACCTCCACCAATCCGTGCATGCCGCCCCCGGCTCCTGCCTGGCCGGCGGAGAGCTGGCCGCCGGACGTGTTGACCGGCAGCCGCCGGGTCGAGATCTGCTCGGCGATGACGGCCCGGATCGCTCCGGGGTGGGTCACCCCGAGGTCGACGAGCTGGGACAGCACCATCGCCGGGTAGTCGTCGTACACGCTGATCACGTCGGCGTCGGCCGGCGCGACACCCGCGCGGTCCCAGGCGGCGGGGGCACAGGTGGCGACCGCGGTCCGGATGCCGTCGCCTGCCTGGTCGTCGGCGTTGTAGGCGGTGGTGACCGCCAGCACCCGGGCGCGGCGGCCCGTGGCCCGCTCCTCGGCGGCGACCACGACGGCGTCGGCGCCCGTCACCGGCGGGACACAGTCGAAACGGCCGAGCGGTGACGCGACCAGGGGCGCGTCGAGGTACTCCGCCAGCGTCATCGGCGCGCGGTACACCGCTCCCCGGTTCAGCCCGGCCCAGGCGCGCTGGGCGACCACGAGGTCGCCGTAGTCCTTCCGGTCGAGCTGCCAGGCGGCCATCTGCCGTTGTGTCAGCATCGCGAACAGGGCGTTCGGCCCGGTCATGGGAAGGCCGGCCAGGTGGTCGACGGTCGCCTGGTTGTAGGCCCTGACCAGCTCGGTGTGGGCGGTCTTGTCCATGGCGTCGCCGGCGACCAGCACGACGACGGACGCGTCGCCGGCTTCGACGGCCCGCACGGCGTGCTGCAGCATTCCGCCGGCGCTCGCGCCGCCGTTGGTGTCCTGCATGATCCAGCGCAGGTTGAGGCCCAGTCGCCAGGCGAGGTCGATGGCGTGGTCCGGGCCGAGGGTGAAGCTGGCGACACCGAGCCCGTCCACGTCCCCCGGTTCGAGGCCGGCGTCGCGCAGGGCCCGGACGACTGCGTCACGCAGCACTCCTGCGGTCGTGGTGCCCGCGCCGGGGTGGCGGGTGTAGGGCGACTCGGCGGCGCCGACGATCGCGACGTGGTCGCGGGTGGGATGAGGCATGGATCTCCTCCGGCGGGCCGCGCCCGTGAGGGCGTGGCCCGCGCTGGTGGCGGGGGTTGTGGGCACGTTCGTCAGCGAAGCCGACGAGGGGTGCTCATTTGACGTCCTGATAGAGGTCGGTCGCTTTGAAGGAGGTCTTGAGCAGGCCGACCTTGACCATCAGGTCGATGACGCTCTGGACGCCCGCGGCGTCGTAGTCGACCTGGTACTGGGGAAGCCGCATCTTGGCGGCGACTTCCGCGGTCATCTTGGTGTACTTGGGCATCATCGCCGTCGCCACGCCGCGCGGGTCCGCTTCGATGTCGGCGACCGCCTTGGCGAGCGCGGCGCGGAAGGCCGCCACCGCGCCGGGCTGGTCCTCCAGGAACTTGGCGGACGTCGCGAACAGGCCCTGCGGCCCCTTCTGGTAGCCGACCAGCCGGATGTCGAGGGTGGCCTGGGTCGCGCTGAGGGTCGGCTCGGTCTGGAAGATGCCGTCGACGTCGCCGGCCTTGAGGGCGGCGGCCATGTTGGCCTGCGGGATCTCCACGTAGGTGACGCTGGCGGGGTCGAGGCCCTGCTGCAGCAGCTCACCCCGGAACCAGACGTCGCCGACGGAGCCCAGCGACGGGGTCGCCATCTTCTTGCCGACCATGTCGGCCGGCTCCTTGATGTCGGAGTCCGCCAGGACGTAGAGGCCGGACGCGTACTCCTCGGTCCCCGCGATCGCGGGAGCGGCGATGGTGACCGGGATGCCGGAGGACCGGGCGGTGATCAGCGAAGGGTAGGACACCAGGGCCAGGTCGGTGCTGCCGGAGACCAGGGCGTTGATCGTGGTGGCGCCGTTCGCGGCGGGCCTGAGCTCGACCTCGAGGCCCTCGGCGGCGAAGTAGCCCTTGGCGATCGCGTCGTACACCGGCAGCGAGTCGCCGACCGGAGGGATCGAGAGCGTGACCTTGGTGGGGCCGCCGGCTGACGCGGGGGCGTCGTCGCCGCCGCACGCGCTGGTGGCGCTCGCCAGCAGCAGTGTGAGCGCGAGCACGCCGAATTGTCGCTTGGTGCGCAGGTTCATGGGGGGTTCTCCTTCGAAGTTGCTTCGTCGCACGGGGCAGGGGCGGTCTCGGGCGCCGGGTGCGGACGACCCGCGCCCGGCGTCGTCCGTCAGTGGGAGGTTTCCGCGGTGGACAGGCCGCCGGGACTCGCCTCCCGGATCAGCCGGGCCACCTCGCTTCTCGTCTCGACGAACGAGGGGTTCTTCCTGGTGCGGATCTGGTCCCGCGGGAAGTCGAGCGGCACCGGGACGTCGGCCGTCATGACGGTCGGAGCCTTGCTGAGCGACAGCACCCGAGTGCTGAGGTAGACACTTTCGTCCACGTCGTGGGTGACGAAGAGGATCGTCACGTCGAACTGCTCCCGGACGCGGAGCAGCAGATCTTCGAGGTCGGAGCGGGTCTGCGCGTCGACGGAGGCGAACGGCTCGTCCATCAGGAGCAGCTCGGGCCGCATCGCCAGCGCCCGGGCGATGGCGACGCGCTGCTGCATGCCGCCCGAGAGCTGCCAGGGGTACTTGTCGGCCGCGTCGGCCAGGCCGACCGCGGCCAGCGACTCGGCGGTTCGTGACCGCCGCTCGGCCTTCGCGACCCGGCCCAGGAGAGGGAACTCCACGTTGGCGCCGACGCGCCGCCAGGGGAACAGCGACGCCCGGTAGTCCTGGAAGACCATGGCGAGGCCGCGGGGCACGCCGGTGATGACCTCCCCCGACAGCGCGATCGTGCCGTGAGTGGGCCGGAGCAGACCGGAGAGGGTGCGCAGCAACGTGGTCTTGCCGCAGCCGGACGGGCCGACGATCGAGGCGAACTCGCCGCGCCTGACCTCGAAGTTGATGCCGTCGAGAACCGTCTGGTCGCCCTGGCGAGTGCGGTAGGTGTGCCGGAGGTCCTCGACCTCCAGGAGTGCGTGGGACATCGCGGAGCCTTTCGGGCCGGGTCAGTCCTGGACTGACATCTGAAGGCGGTGCCAGCGCAGAACGCCGGCCTCGATCCCCGTCAGGACGAGGTTGGACAGGTAGCCGAGCAGCGACAGGGCGACGATGAACGACCACATGGGCAGGAACTGGAAGGAACGCTGGGCCTGGGTGAGACCGAACCCGATGCCGTCAGAGGCCGCGACCAGCTCCGAGGCGATGAGCAGGATGATGCCCAGCGACGTCGAGATGCGGATGCCGGCGAAGATGCCCGTACTGGCCGAGGGCAGGATCACCTGGAACAGGACGCGCACCCATGACACCCGCGCCACGCGAGCCGTCTCGACGTAGCCCTCCGGCACTCGCCGTACGGCGCTGTAGGTGTTGAAGAGGATCGGCCACACGGCGCCGAAGGCGATCAGCGAGACCCGCATCGTCGTCCCTGTTCCGACCAGGACGAGCGCCAGGGGAAGCAGGACCGGCCCCGGGAGGGCCCGCATGAAGTGCAGGATCGGCTCGACGAGGTGGGCGACGACCGGGATCCGGCCGAGGAGCACTCCGAGCGTGATGCCGATCGACCAGGCGATCAGGAGGCCGATGAGGAGCCGCTCCAGACTCGGGGTGATGTCGACGAAGAAGGCGTCGGTCACGATGCCGCCGGACAGCCCGTCGGAGAACCACCGCTCCCGCAGGTCGTCGAAGATCTGCAGCGGTGTGGGGAAGAACAGTGATTCTGAGCGTGCCGTCGCGAGCTGCCACACGAGCAGCAGCAGGGCCGCGGCGCCCCAGCCGACGGCGGCGCGAAGGACGCGTTCGTTGCTCCTGACCGAGGTGTTCACGAGTCCTCCCGGTGTGCCCAGCCGGCGAAGCGGCGCTCGAGTGCGGTGACCGCGGCGTTGACCAGGAGCCCGAGTGCTCCGGCGATGACGACACCTGCGCAGACGGTGTCGATTCCGCCCGGGAGCATGCTCTGCTGGAGCAGCCAGCTGCCGAGCCCGTCGCGGCTACCCCCGATGAACTCCGCGCCGACGCACAGGATGAGCGCCACGGAGGCGGTGATCCGCACGCCGGTCAGCACCGAGGGCACGGCGGAGGGCCAGACGACGCGGAGGGCGACCGTTCGCTGTGACCAGCCGAACGAGCGTGCGGTGGCCCAAGCCGTGCCGTCCGTGGAGTGAACGCCGTGAATGGTGTTGACGAGCAACGGCCAGACGCACCCGAGTGCCACCACGACCGCCTTCATCTCCAGCCCCTGACCGGCCACGAGCACCAGCAGAGGGACCAGCCCGACAGGCGGCAGTGGCCGGAGCAGCTCGACCACGGTGGCGGTGGCCGCGTGCAACCGGTCGGAGAGGCCGAGCACCAGCCCCGCCGGGACCGCGATCACCACGGCCAGGGCGAAGCCGACGAAGGCCGCCCACAGCGTGGCGCCGATCTGGCCGAGGAAGGCCGGGTCGCCGAGGAGCGCGGCCGAGCTGGCGAGGGTCGTCGACGCGGCGGGCAGCACGTCGCGGGGCAACAGGTCGTACCTGGCGACCACCTCCCACAGGGCGAGGAAGCCCAGAACCCCCGCCACGCCGCGGGCCGCGATGATGGAGCGTTCGATGATTCGGTCACTGCGAAGCACCCGCCCGGGAGGGCGCGTGTTGCCGTCGGCAGCGTGTGGGGTCACGCTGACGGTCTCGGTCGCGGTCAGCGCCACTGGCTGCCTGCTGTCCATGTCTCCTCCAGACCTCGCGCTCGGCTCAGTGGCCGAACGCCTCCTGCAGCCACCACGAGCCCTCGCGCGAGAGCACCTTGGCGTCGATGACCATCGGGCGGCTCGGACCGGTCGAGATCCAGTCCTTGACCGGCGCGAGGTCTGCCGTCTCCCGGACGGTGATCGCCTCGCAGCCGTGGCCACGCGCGATGGCGGCGAGGTCGCTGTCGGGGAAGACCACGGCGTCCAGCGGCGGGCCGTCGAATCCGAAGTGGTGCACCTCGGCGCCGTACATGGCGTCGTTGTAGATCACCACGAGAAGGGGCACCGCGAGCCGGACCGCGGTCTCCAGCTCGGTGATGCCCATCAGGAATCCGCCGTCCCCCACGCCGACGACGGGCAGCCGGCCGGGTTGGGCGAGCGCGGCGCCGAGGCCGGTGGCCAGGCCCAGCCCGACCGACTGGAACGCCTGGGTGAAGCAGAAGCCGTACTCGTCGGGGACGTCGAGGTACATGCTCGGGTAGCCCAGGAAGTTGCCCGAGTCCACCGACACGATCCGCTCGCCGGGAAGGAGCCGGTTGAGCTCCATCGACAGGGTGCGGGGATCGATCCGCCCGCCGGCCGACTGGTCGGTGAAGTCCACCTGGTTCCAGCGCAGCGAGGACCGGATGCGCCGCCCCACCTCGGGCGTGCGGTAGCCGCGACGGTCACCGCCGGCCGTCTCACGCAGGGCTGCCGTGGTGGCGCGAGCGGTTTCCGCGACGCCGCCCCACAGGCCCAGGTCCACGTCTCGGTTGCGGCCGATGGCCTCGGGGTCGATGTCGACCTGGGCGACCTTGGCGTGCTCGCCGATCAGCTTCCCGTGCCGCATCGTCCACATGTTCAGCGCGCAGCCGAAGCCGACCACGAGGTCCGCGCCGCTGACGAGCTCGGCGGTCAGCGGAGAGCTGAAGCCGCCGGACACGTCGATGCCCCAGGGGTCGTCGTTGAAGAGGCCCCGCGCGACGGCGGACGTGGCGAGCAGCGCGCCCGAGGCGGCCGCCAGCTCCCGCAGCGCCGTCTTCGCGCCGTCCGCCCGGCTGCCGCGCCCCGCCACGAAGACCGGCCGTTCGGCGGCCTGGATCAGCTCGACGAAGCGGGCGATGTCCCCGGGTGCGGGCTGGGGCAGGCCGAGGGGGTCGAACGTGCGCCGGCGCGCGTGGGCCGGCAGCTCCCTGTCCTGGACGTCGATGGGAACGTTGAGCACCACGGTGCGCTGCTGGTGCTTGCAGGCGGCGTAGGCGCGGGCGACGTCCACCAGAGCCGTTTCCGGCGAGCGCACCCGCATGGCGAGCGCTCCGGCGCCCTCGGCCATGCCGGCCTGGTCGATGAAGAAGTTGGAGGTGGGCTCGGTCGCCTCGGCGGTCAGGACGAGCAAGGACGTCCTGCTCTTGGCCGCTTCGGCGATTCCGGTGAGCGCGTTGGTGTATCCGCAGCCCTGGTGGAGCGAGAGGACGGCGACTTCGCCGGACATCCGGGCGTAGGCGTCGGCCATCGTGGCCGCTCCGCCTTCGTGGCGGGCCGCGACGAACCGGGCGCCGTGCGCCATGAGCGCGTTGGTGTAGTGGAAGTTGCCGCTTCCGACCACGCCGAAGGCGACCCGGACCCCGAGGCCGGCGAGCTGCTCGCCGATCGCGTCACGAACCAGCATCAGTTCACCTCCGAGACGTTGCCGGGAACCAGCGCGAGGACGCGGGCGGGGCTGCCCGATCCGCCCACGATGGGGAGCGGGGCGACCACGATCAGCGTGCCGGTCTGGGGGAGGAGGTCGAGGTTCTGCAGCTGGGTGACGCCGTACTTGCCCGCGCCGAGCAGGTAGGTGTGCACGGGAAAGGCCGGGTCGAAGCCGAAGGCCTGGCCGGCGTCGGTGCCGACGGTCTCGACGCCGAAGCCGACGATGGCGGTCTCCTCGGCGAGCCACCTGGCGCATTCCGGCGTCACCCCGGGGGTGTGCGGTCCGCGGTCGTCGGCGTTCAGGAACAGGTCCTGGTCGAGGGACCGGGCGGCCCAGCCGGTGCGGTAGAGGAGCCAGCCGGCCGGCAGCGCTCCGTGCTCGCGCTCCCACGCCCGCACGTCCTCGACGGTGAGCAGGTAGTCAGGGTCCTGCGCGGCCTCGGCGGTCCTGTCGATGACCACGGCGGGCCTGACCAGGCGCTCCGCCGGCACTTGGGAGACGTCGCCGTGCTCGACGCCGGTCACCCAGTGGCAGGGCGCGTCGAAGTGGGTGCCGACGTGCTCGCCGGTGTGGATGCCGTTCTGGTAGGAGGTCTCGCCGCGCTCGTCGTACCTGGCGAGCTCTTCCAGCTCGAAACGCGGGATGGGGGCCATCCCCTCGGGGAGCGGGAGGACCGGGGTCGACGAGGAGAGCGGCGCCGTCAGATCGACGACGGTGACGGCGCCGGACGCGAGGGCGTCGCTCCAGTTCGAGGGCTGGAGCGCCGGAGAAGCCGGAGGATTCATGCCGAGAATCCTGCGCGCGGTGAGACGCGGACCACCAATGCTAAAGCAGGCCTAGGTATAACCCCTTGGGTATGCCGGCGCCCTACGGTATACGCTCACGACATTGACGGAGCACTGGAGACGAGGTCATGGTGGTGGAGGCCCAGCAGCCGTTCGGCGGTCGACTGAAGTTGCGCCATTTGATCCTCCTCGTGACGATCGCCGATGAAGGGTCCTTCGTGAGGGCCGCCGAGGCCCTCTACGTGTCCCAGCCGGCGGTCACGCGCAGTGTCCACGAGCTGGAGGACCTCATCGGCATGCCCCTGTTCGTGCGCGGGCCGCGAGGTGTGCTCCCCACGACCGCCGGGGAGATCCTGATCGAACGGGCCAGATCGGCGCTGGGCAGCCTTCGCCGGGCGTCCGAGCAGATCGAGGAGGTACGCCAAGGAGGCGCGCGGCCCCTGCGGGTGGGGACCAACCTGGCCGGCGCCTACGCGTTGCTGCCACAAGCCGTCGTCGCGGTCAAGCAGACGCATCCCGAGATCTCGGTCTCCGTGGTGGAAGGCACCGCGGAGGTCCTGGCCACCAGCCTGCAGCGGAGCGAGGTCGACCTGCTGGTGGGCCGGCTGGACCCCGGAACCTACCGCGGGGCCCTGCACCACATCCGGCTCTACGACGAGGCCGTGCGGGCTGTGGTCCGCCGTGGCCACCCGGCGCTGTCCGCGTCACCGCAACTGGCCGACCTGTTGTCCTATCCGTGGATCCTGCCTTTGCAGCCGAGCACCTTGCGGACCGAGCTCGACGAGATGTTCGCCGCCGCCGGCCTCAAGGCGCCGCGCGACATCACCGAGTGCTCCACCCTGCTGACTTCGCGCGAGATCGTCCTGCAGACCGATTCGATCGCGCCCCTGCCCATGCTCATCGGGGTGCGCGACGACCTGCTGGACATGCTTCCGCTTCACCTCGACACCGTCCCTCGCGCGATCGGCATCACCCTTCCCGCGGACCGCTCGGTGAGCCGCGAAGCGCGAGTGCTGGTGGACGCGCTCACCGAGACCGCGCGGCTGCTCGCGGCGGAGCTGCGCAGCGCCGCGCAGAAGCGCGCGGAGCCGCGGATCTCCGGTCGCGCGGACCAGGCGTGAAAGCGCCTCAAGGGCAGGCTAGGCGTTCGTGGGGAAGCCCAGGTTGACACCGCCGTGCGAGGGGTCGAGCCACCGGGACGTGATCACCTTGCCGCGGGTGTAGAAGTGCACGCCCTCGGTGCCGTGCACGTGCGTGTCGCCGAAGAGGGACGACTTCCAGCCGCCGAAGCTGTAGAAGGCCATCGGCACCGGGATCGGCACGTTGATGCCG
>NZ_BAAAQX010000038.1:0-131610 GCF_039531895.1 Nonomuraea monospora | reverse complement strand
AGAACCCGCCCGCGCAGAACCCGCCCGCGCAGAACCCGCCCGCGCAGAACCCGCCCGCGCAGAACCCGCCCGCGCAGAACCCGCCCGCGCAGAACCCGCCCGCGCAGAACCCGCCCGCGCAGAACCCGCCCGCGCAGAACCCACCCGCGCAGAACCCACCCGCGCAGAACCCACCAGTGCAGAACCCACCAGTGCAGAACCCACCAGCGCGGAGGCCACCAACACCGCCCCAACCCCCCACACCGCGGCCATCACCACACACTTCGGCGACCGAGCTCAAATCTCGGAGTCCTACGGCGACACCACCATCGACGTCGCCCCCACCGACTGGCTCGCCCTGCTCACCCACGTCCGCGACGCCCTGAACTTCACCTTCTTCGACTGGCTGACCGGCGTAGACGCCCCACCCGACACCTTCGCCATCGTCGCCCACGTCTACAACCCGACCGCGGGCCGCCGTCTCCTCCTACGCACCCACGTCCCCCGAGACAACCCCCACCTCCCCACCGCCGTGGACATCTACCGAGGCGCGAACTGGCACGAACGCGAAACGTTCGAAATGTTCGGCGTGATCTTCGACGGTCACCCCAACCTCGTCCCGCTCCTCCTCCCTGACGGCTTCGAGGGCCACCCGCTCCGCAAGGACTTCATCCTCGCCGCCCGCGTCGCCAAGCCCTGGCCGGGCGCCAAGGAGCCGGGCGAGTCAGGCCACGGCGCCCCGAGCCGCCGCAAGACCCTTCCGCCAGGAGTTCCAGCCGACTGGGGGCCACCTGATGCTTGAAGTGGTGCTGAGCTTCGTCGTCATTCTCATCGTGTTCCTGGTCCTGCCCTTGATCATCGGCCAGACCGAGCACAAGGTCATGGCCCACATGCAGTCAAGGCTCGGCCCCATGTACGCGGGCGGCTTCCACGGCTGGGCGCAGCTCATCGCCGACGGGGTGAAGTTCGCCCAGAAGGAGGACGTCATCCCCGCCGCGGCCGACCGCCGCATCTTCATGATCGCGCCGGGCGTGGCCCTGGTGCCTTACCTGGTCGTCCTGATCGCCATCCCCATCGACCGTGATCGCGTCGCCGTACACCTCGACCTTGGACTCTTCTTCGTCCTCGCCGTGATGGGCATCGGCGTCCTGGGCTCGATCATGGCCGGCTGGGCCTCGGCCAACAAGTACTCCGTCCTCGGCGGCATGCGCTCCGCCGCCCAGCTCATGTCGTACGAGCTTCCTCTCGTCCTGGCCGCCTCATCGATCGCCATGGCGGCGGGCACCCTGTCCATCCCGGGGATCGTCGAAGCCTGGCAGTGGTGGTGGCTTCCCTGGCAGGCCATCGGCGCCATCGTCTTCTTCCTGGCCGGTCTCGCCGAACTCCGCCGCCCCCCGTTCGACATGCCCATCGCCGAGTCCGAGATCATCATGGGTCCGATGACCGAGTACACCGGCATGCGTTTCGCCCTCTTCATGCTCTCCGAGTACGCCGGCATCGTCGTCCTCTCGTTCCTGACCACCGTGCTGTTCCTGGGCGGCTGGCAGGGCCCCTTCCTCCCGGGCTGGTTGTGGACGCTCCTCAAGGTCTTCTTCCTGGCCTTCCTCGTCATCTGGATTCGCGTCACGTTCCCGCGCCTGCGCGAGGACCAGCTGCAGAAACTGGCCTGGGCAGTCCTGGTGCCCCTATCGCTCGCCCAACTGGCCCTCACCGGCATCGTCAAGGTGCTCACCTGACCTCGCCCGGCATGGTGAAGGTCCCGGCCTGACGCCGTCGGCATTGTGAAGGTCCCACCTCACGTCGCAGGCATCGTGAAGGTCCCACCTCACGTCGCCGTGATCGTCAAGACTTCCACCTGATCTCACCGGCATCGTCAGGGTCCTCACCGCACCTCGTCCCGCCAGGCACAGCCCCTCCAATGGCACGACCACCGCCAGCACAACGCCCTGACAGCCCGCCAGCCACTGCGCCGCACCGCCGGAACCCTTATGCCCGCCTTATTCGTCGTACTGAAACAAGGGGGCCCTTGGGGGGATGACGAGTGAATCAACTCCGACCACGCGCCGGCGCCACAAAGAACAGCTACTGCCCGCAAACAACGCTGACCTCTGACCACCAGAAATTGACCGTCACCGACACCTTCAGCGGCGATTCGGTCACCCTGACACCAGCTCGCCTCTACCGCTACAAATACGACCAGGACCAAAGCTCCGGCCAGAAGCCGTTGACCGTTCAAGGACTGGCAGCCCTTGACCCTGACGGCCTGGTCCTCGTCGACTTACCGGGCGACTGGCACGAACCCGACCTCAGCGAATTCGCCCGCCAGGCCGGAATCCCATTGGAGGACGCCCGTAATCAACGCTCCAGCAAGGTACGCGCGGTTCTGGCATCCCGAGCGCCAGGCTGGCGGCGTGTACGCGGCCTTCCACTCCCTTCTACTGCGAAATGGCGCAAACCGGTCGTCATCTGTCTGGCGATCGCAGGCGCGTTATCGATGGCCTACCTCGCCTCCTCAGGTATGTGGGCCGCCTGGCGAGGGCTTTCCACGATCGGCAGAGTGCTTGTCGACCTCCTCGAAGCCAAATGGCTGTTGGTGACCTTCAGCCCGGCGTTGCTCCTCCTCCGGCCCGCTCTGGCGAGAACTCATCGCTGGCGCGTCGCACGGGGTACGATCCTCGGTCCGTACGGCGGCCCGTACCTGAACAGAGGCTCCTTGGCCAAGCTCCATGTAACGCAGGGCAACAATGTCGTGGCCAAGCTCCGCCTGGGCGAGAACCCCGGCTGGGCTTTCAGCCTTCTCCTCTACCGGTACGAGGACCTGAGCGGCCTGCTCATCCTGGACCGCTTCGGCCGAGCCCTTCACCACCTCCCGGGCCCATGGTCCCCATCGGACGTGGAACGGTTCGCGAAACGTCACGACCTCGCTCTGGCCGTGCACAAGGTGTCTCGGGAGGAGTACCTCGCCTATGCGAAGGGCGCCGAAGAAGCGACCCCTTGACCCGCGCCAGCAGAGCGGGCGCCGCAAGGGCGCGTGCCGTCAGAGCGGCGCCGTCAGGCGGGCGCCGTCAGAGCGCGTGTCGTCAGGGCGCGTGTCGTCAGGGCGCGTGTCGTCAGGGCGCGTGTCGTCAGGGCCGCAGTGACATGGCAGCCCGGCGGACCTCGGTCCGGCTCAGCGGACGATGGCCAGCATCACGTCCGAAGCCGATGGCCGTTCCTCGGGCTGCTTGTTCAGGCAGGCCTTCACGATCCCTCGTAACGCGGGCGGCAGCGGCGATAAGTCGGGATGGAAGGTGAGCACGCGATGGAACACCGCCGGCACCGTGTCCTCTCCGAACACCGGCCGCCCCGTGGCCGCGAACATCATCGTCACGGCCCAGCTGAACACGTCGGAGGCCGGCCCCACCGCCGCCCCCGTCAGTTGCTCGGGCGACATGTACGGCGGTGTCCCCACCATCTTTCCGGACGTCATCGTGACCTGGTCGAGCGCCCGCGCGATCCCGAAGTCGATCACCCGGGGCCCGTCATGCCCGATGAGCACGTTGCTCGGCTTGAAGTCGCGATGGACGACCCCCGCCTTGTGAATGGCCGCCAGCGCCCCCGCCGTGGACAGCGCCAGCCTGGTCAGGCCGTCCTCGTCACGCGGGCCGTACTTCTTGACGAGTTGCTCCAGTGACGGCCCCTCCACGTATTCGCTGACGATGTACGCGTGCTGGCCCGAGATGTTCACATCGAGCACGCGGGCTGTGGAAAACGTCGCCACCCGCCGCGCCGCCTCCACCTCCCGGGCGAACCTCGTGCGCGCCGTCTCGTTCACCAGGTCGTGCAGCACCTTGACGGCGACCCGCACGCCGTTGGGCGCCATGGCGAGGTAGACCGACCCCTGGCCGCCGCGCCCGAGCTGCTGCAGCACCCGGTAGTGGCCCACCCACTCCGGATCGCCCGGCCTGCGGTGGTGGCTGGGCGCGGTGGTGCGCTGCCGCAGGTCGGTCGGATGGTACGCGGGCGCGGTGAGCCGGGCGCGCGCCATGAACGGCACCAGGATGCCCGCGTGGATGACCCCGCCGAGCCAGCTGACGAAGAGGCCGACCGTGGTGATCAAGGACAGCGCCTCGGGGATATCCTCATACGTGTCGTACGCCATCACGGCGATCAGGAACGAGCCGATGCTCACCGCGTAGACCGCCGCGGCGACACCGTGCCAGATGTTGCGCAGCCAGAAAGCCGCGATCCCGATCGCCAGCGGGGTCGCCAGGCCGCACGTGAACAAGGGCAGGCAGGCCCATGCGACGGCGGCCGTCCACCTCAAGCTGCTGGGGCGGACGGGATGGCTTTGGTGCATGGCGGAGAGACTATCGCCATGCCGTAGTTCATATCGGGCATGCACACAGGTTGTGGATAACCTCCCGTCAGCCTGTGGATAGCTGTGGAAAACCTGGGGACAACGCGCTGGCTCATTCACGTCTGCGGCCAAGTGCGTCATGATGTTGAACCATGGCGCGGATACCGGGAGTCGGACTGGCAAAGGGGCTGTCCATCACCCTTCGCCACATGCTGCGCAAATCGGTCACGCAGCAATATCCCGAGGTCAAGCCGGATCTGCCGCCCCGCAGTCGAGGCGTTATCGCCCTGGTTGAGGAAAATTGCACCTCTTGCATGCTCTGTGCCCGAGAGTGCCCCGACTGGTGCATCTACATCGACTCGCACAAGGAGACGATCCCGGCGCCCGAGGGTGGCCGCGCCCGGCAGCGGAACGTCCTCGACCGGTTCGCCATCGACTTCGCCCTGTGCATGTACTGCGGCATCTGCATCGAGGTCTGCCCGTTTGACGCGCTCTTCTGGGCTCCGGAGTTCGAGTACGCGGAAGGTGACATCCGTAACCTTCTTCATGAGAAGGACAAGCTGGCCACCTGGGCTCAGGCCGTTCCTCCGCCTCCGGCCCACGACGCCGGCGCCGAGCCTCCGAAGGAACTGACGGCCGCACCCCGCCGCCCGGCAGCCGACCGCCCGAGCGCTGGCCGCCCGGCTGCCGAGCGTCCTGGCGCTGGCCGTTCGGGTGCCGAGCGTCCTGGCGTCAGCGGTTCGGGTGCCGACCGTCCTGGCGCGGACCGTCCTGCGGGGGGCGGGGCGAGCGGCGACCGTTCGGCCAGCGACCGTCCGAGCGGCGACCGTCCCGCACGCACTTCAGCAGGCGAGGGCGCCAGCGCCGCCACCCCGACGCGCCCGACCGGCGCAGCGGCCCAAGCACCCTCCACGACATCCCAGGCCCCTTCCACGGGGTCCCAGGCCCCTTCCACGAGGTCCCAGGCTCGCTCGATGGGGTCCCAGGCCCGCTCGACCAGCGCCGGGACCACTCCGCGCACCGCGACGGGAGAAGCAACCGCCGAGCCGACGACCGGTGAAGCCTCTGCCGATACGGCGACTGGCGCATCCGCCCCCGAGACGCCGTCGGCGCGCCGCTCCCGCCGCCCGATGACGAACGTGCGAGGCATCCGCCCTCCAGGCGCCCTCCCGTCCACGCCCGCCCAGCCGGAAACCCCAAGCACACCGCCGGAAACCCCAAGCACACCGCCGGAAGCCACGAGCGCGCCGCCGGAAGCTGCGAGCGCGCCGCCGGACACCGCAGAAGCGGCAAGCACGCCGTCCGACGCCACAAAGGCGGCAAGCACGCCGCCCAACGCCACGGAAGCGGCAGGCACGGCGCCGAACACCACCGAAGCGGCCCCGCCTGCGGACCAGCCCGGCACGCCCCCGTCCGCGAAGCACCCCCAAGAGCCCGCGGACCGCCAGCCCCCCGAACGCCCCCAGCCCTTGAACGAGCCGCGAGACCAAGCGTCATCCACAGGACAGCCACCTGAAGACAAGTTGTCCACAGGCGCGGGCGAAACGCGATCGGAGCCCGGCAACAAGGAGCAGACTTCTGCCGCGAGCCCCCGTAGGCGCAGGATGGCCGATCCCCGGTCCATCCGACCGCCAGGGCGGCTCGGTCCAGACGATTCGAAGGAGTCAGAGGAGGAGTCGTGACCGAGGCGGTGCCCTCCTACCTGTCACCCACCGGGCAAGAGATCGTGTTCTTGCTGCTGGGAGCGGTAGCGGTCGGATCGGCGCTGCTTGTCGTCACGACGAGGCAACTCGTCCACGCCGCCCTCTGGCTCGTGGTCTGCTTCGGCGCCCTGGCGGGCGGTTATCTCGTGCTGACCGCCGAGTTCGTGGCGTGGGTGCAGGTGCTCATCTACGTGGGCGCGGTGGTGGTGCTGCTGCTGTTCGGCATCATGCTCACGCGCGCTCCCATCGGCCGCTCCGCCGACCTCGACAGCGGCAACAGGCTGGTCTCCGCCCTGGTGGCGGTGGCGACGGCGGCGGTCCTGGTCACGGTCGTAATCGACGGTTTCCGTACGGCCTACGCCCCGCTCACCCCCGGCCCTGGATCCGCGAGGGAGATCGGCGGCAGTGTGTTCGCCACCTGGGTGCTGCCGTTCGAGGCCCTGTCCGTGCTGCTGCTGGCCGCCCTGATCGGCGCCATCGTCCTGTCCCGTACGGACATCCCAGGCGGCACACCACCTCAACCGGACACCACACCGTCATCAGACCTGCCGCAGGCCGACGCGCCCCGCCCGAACGGCGCCTCCCCACCGGCCCGGCCGCAGAGCACTTCACGCCCATCTGCCCGGACGCGGCCCGCTTCGCCTCCCGACCGGCCGCCGAGCACCCCACCACCCGACCAGCCGCCGAGCACCCCACTACCCGACCGGCCGCCGAGCACCTCATCACCTGACCAGCCGCCGAGCACCCCACTACCCGACCAGCCGAAGAGCGCCTCACCACCGGCCCAGCCGCAGAACACCTCACCACCCGACCGGCCAGTGGGCGACCCACCACCCGACCAGAGCGGGGGCCATTAGTGCACATCGTCTACCCGGCGGTCGTCTCCGCGCTCCTGTTCTCCATCGGCGTCTACGGCGTGCTCGCCCGCCGCAACACCATCCTCGTCCTGATGTCGGTGGAGCTGATGCTCAACGCCGTCAACCTCAACCTGGTGGCCTTCGACGTCTGGCTCGGAGACCGCCTGCACAGCGGCCAGGTGCTCACCCTCTTCGTCATCGTCATCGCGGCCGCGGAGGTCGGCCTGGGCCTCGCGATCGTCCTGGCCCTCTACAGGAACCGCCGCACGGTGGACCTCGACCACCTCCGGGACCTGGCGGAGCCAGACGACGACGACGCGAAAGCCCCGCCCCAACACGTACGACTCCAGCCCGACATGCCCGACATCGCCACGCCCGACCCCAACGACCACCACGACCCGCAGGAAGCCCACGCCAGGCGAGGAGGCGGCACACCATGACGACGTTCCCGCTGCTGGCCGTCCTCCTGCCCTTCCTCGCCGCCTCCGCGGGCCTCCTGCTGTCCCGCCGAAACATCCGCCCAAACACCCACCAAGACACCCACCAAGACACCCGCCGAAACACCCACCAAATCGCCTGGCAAGGCACGCCGAACACCAGAGCCGCCTGGATCGCGATCCTCCCCACGGCCGCCGCGACGACCCTGACGATCGCACTGGCCTGGACACCAGGCCTGGCCTACTTCGCCGGCACCACCACCCCGCCCACAGGCCAGACCTACGGCACGATCATCACCGGCGGCATCCCGATCTCGCTCACCCTCCAGGCCGACGCCCTGTCGAGCGTCATCGGCGTCCTGGTGACCCTCGTGGCCCTAGCCGTCCAGGTCTATTCGGTCGGCTACCTCAAGAACGACCCCCGCTACCCCTCCTACAGCGCCTTCATCAGCCTGTTCACCAGCGCGATGCTCCTGGTCGTGTACGCGGGCGACCTCCTGCTCCTCTACGTCGGCTGGGAGATCATGGGCCTGTGCTCCTACCTCCTCATCGGCCACTGGTGGGAGGACCGGGGCAATTCACGCTCCGCGGTAAAGGCGTTCCTGGTCACCCGCCTCGGCGACGTCGGCTTCCTGTTCGGCATCTTCGTGCTCGGCATGGCGGCGGGCAGCTTCCGTATCGCCGACGTGCTGGCGAAGGTGCCCGACATGTCCGCGGCCACCCTGGTGACGGCCACGATGCTGCTGCTGGCCGGCGTGGCGGGGAAGAGCGCCCAGGTGCCGCTGCACACCTGGCTCCCCGACGCGATGGCGGGCCCGACGCCGATCAGCGCCCTGATCCACGCCGCCACCATGGTCGCCGCCGGCATCTTCATCGTGGCGAGGCTGTTCCCCGCCTTCCTCGGCGCCCGCCCCACGCTCGACGTGCTGGCCGTCGTCGCCGCGCTGGGCATGCTGGGCGCCGCGCTGGCCGCGCTTGCCCAGGACGACCTGAAACGCGTTCTCGCCTACTCCACGGTCAGCCAGCTCGCCTACATGGCGGGCGGCCTGGCCGCCGGCTCCGACACCGCGGCGGTCTTCCACCTGGTGACGCATGGCGCGTTCAAGGCGCTGCTGTTCCTCTGCGCGGGCGCGGTGATCCATCACGTCGGCTCCAACCTGATGACCCAGATGGGCGGGTTGCGGCGCGAGCTGCCGGTCACGTTCGTCACGATGACGATCGGTTTCGCCGCCCTCATGGGCATCCCGCCGGCCAGCGGCTTCTTCAGCAAGGACGGCGTCCTGCTGGCCATGGACGGCGCGCTGTCGGGCGCGGGCCTCACGGACGCCGCCGCCCTCCTGCTGTACGGGTCCGCGCTCGCTACGGTGGCCGTCACCGGCGCGTACGCCACCAGGGCCTGGCTGCGCACCTTCTTCGGCGAGGCGAGAGCCGTGGCGCTCCCGGAGCCCGAACCCGGCACCGCGCACGTCGTGGACGTCAGGGAGGCCCCGCGCACGATGCTGGTCCCCGTCGTCCTGCTCGCGGCCCCGGCCCTGCTGCTGGGCTTCGCGGGCGAGCCGCACCTCGACGTCGGCGTGGCGGCCGTCAGCGTCGTGCTCGCGGCGCTGGGCGCGGGCGCGGTGTACGCGTTCTGGCGCATCGACCCCATCGCAGACCCGGCCCGCCTGCTGGGCCCGCTGCGGGCGCCGTGCGAGCACGCGTTCTACGTCGACACCCTGTACGCCGCCCTGTTCGTCCGCCCCGTACTCGCGCTGGCCAGGCTGATCGTCAGGACGGACGACGTGGTCGTGGACGGCGCGGTGCGCGGCTCGGGCAAGTCGGCCCGCGGCCTGTCCGGGCTGCTGCGCCTGGCGCAGAACGGCAACGTCCAGCTTTACGTGAGCGGCGTGCTGGCCGGTGTCCTGCTGATCGCGGTGGGGGCGGTGGTGTTCACGTGACGGCCCGGCACGGCACCGAACCGAGGGGAGTCGCATGATGGGCTGGATCCCGGTCGCGCTCCTCGCCGTACCCCTGCTGGGCGCCCTCCTGCTGCTCCTGCCGCCGCGAGCGCTGCGCGACGCGCTCCGCTCGTACGGACTGATCTTCTCGGGCGTCACACTGGCCCTCAGCCTCGCGCTCCTGGCGACGTTCGACTACGGCGCGCCCGCCGGAATCCAGTACGAGCTCGACCAGCCGTGGATCCCCGGCCTGGGGCTCCGGTTCCATCTGGGCATCGACGGCGTCTCGCTGCCGCTGATCGTGCTGACGGCGCTGCTGACGTTCCTGTGCTTCGTCTACCTGCGGTGGGGCGGCATGGGCGCCAGGCCGAGAGCGCTCGTGTTCACGATGCTGGTGCTCGAAGTCGGCATGATCGGCACGTTCCTCGCCCTCGACCTGCTGCTCTTCTTCGTGTTCTTCGAGATCGTGCTCATCCCGATGTACTTCCTCATCGGCATCTGGGGCGGCGAGGGGCGCAGGGCGGCGTCGATCAAGTTCATCCTGTACACGCTGCTCGGCTCGGTCGTCATGCTGCTCGGCCTGCTTCTGGTGTGGGCCCAGACCGGCACGCTCGACATCGAGGCGCTGAGCGCGGCCCACGGCGCCGGTATGCCGCGATCCGTCCAGATCCTGGCGTTCGTCGCCATCGGCATCGGTCTGGCCGTCAAAACCCCCATGTGGCCGCTGCACACCTGGCTGCCGGACGCGCACACGGAGGCCCCCACGGTCGGCTCGGTGCTGCTGGCGGGGGTGCTGCTCAAGATGGGCACGTACGGCTTCGCCAGGATCGCCATCCCCGTCCTGCCTGAGGGCGCGGCGGCGGTGGCGCCATGGCTGGGGGCGTTCGCCGTGATCGGCATCGTCTACGGCGCGCTCGCCTGCCTGGCGCAACGCGACCTGAAACGCATGATCGCCTACTCCTCGGTGGGCCACATGGGCTTCGTCCTGCTCGGCTTCGCCACGCTCACCCCCGTCGGCATCAACGGCGCCCTGTTCGCCAACGTCGCCCACGGCCTCATCACCGGCCTGCTGTTCTTCCTGGCGGGAGCGATCAAGGACCGCTACCACACCGCGGACATGCCGGCGCTCGGCGGCGGCATGCTGGCGACGATGCCGCGGCTGGGCTCGGTGCTCACGTTCGCGTCGATCGCGTCGCTGGGCCTGCCGGGGCTGGCCGGGTTCTGGGGGGAGATGCTGGCGCTGTTCGGGGCGTTCCAGCCGGCGGACGGGCTGCCGCGCGGCCTGTTCCTGACGTACATGGTGATCGGGGGACTGGGCGCGGTCCTGACAGCCGCGTACTTCCTGGTCATGCTGTCGCGCGTCACCCACGGCCGGCCGGCCCCCGCCGTCGTGGCCCGCACGCCCGACGACCTCGTGCCGCTCGACGACCACCTGATCCACGAGCCGCCCGACGAACGCCCCGTCGCCGCCACCCGCGCGGCTCCCGCGGCCGTCCTCGACGACATCAGACGGTACGAGCTGGCCGCGTGGACGCCCCTGGTGATCCTGATCCTGCTGTTCGGCCTGTGGCCCGGCCTCCTGCTCTCGCTGACCATGCCGCCCGTGCAGACCCTGCTGGGAGCCATCTCATGATCCAGCAGATCGACTACTTCCTGATCGCACCGCCCCTGGTGCTCGCCCTGGCGGCGGGGCTGGTGCTGCTGCTCGACGCGTTCCTCCCGGCCCGCCCGCGCACGCGGACGGGGCTGGGGGCCGCCACGCTCGCGGGCATCCTGATCTCCCTGGGGTTCGTGATCGCCCAGGCGTCATCAGGGGGCGGCTCGCCGCGGTCGACGTTCTGCGTCCCGCCCGCTCTCGCCGGAGGTCAGGCGCAGTCCGCGGCGCTGTGCTCGTTCGTCGTGGACGGGTTCACGCTGGTGTTCGCGGGCATGGTGCTGGCGGCCGCCGTGGTGATCGTCCTGATGTCGATGACCGAGCTGGCGGGCGGCGCCATCCCCGTCGGCGAGTGGTACTTCCTGCTCCTGTGCACCCTCGTCGGCGCGGTCACCCTGCCCGCGTCCCGTGACCTGATCATGCTGGTGGTGGCCCTGGAGCTGGTCTCGCTCCCGGTGTTCGCCCTCACTGCGCTCAAACGCTACGACGGCCGCTCGTCCGAGGCGGCCGTGAAGCTCTTCGTCGTGTCGGTGGTGTCCACGGCGATCATGCTGTTCGGCGTGTCCCTTCTGTACGGCATCGCGGGCTCGGTCTACCTGTCACGCCTGGGGCAGGTCTTCGGGGCGCCGGGAAGCGACCTGCCCGCGGTCGTCACGGTGGGCGTGGTCCTGGTGGCGGCCGGGTTCGCCTTCAAGATCGCCGCCGTGCCGTTCCACTCCTGGGCGGCCGACGTCTACCAAGGCGCGCCCATCCCCGTGGCGGCCCTGCTCTCGGTCATCTCGAAGGCGGCCGGGTTCGCCGGGCTGATCCTCGTCCTGGTGTCCGCCCTGTTCGGGCAGTCCGGTACGTGGACCCCGATCGTCGCGATCGTGTCGGCGCTCACCATGACCGTGGGCAACCTGCTGGCCATGCGCCAGCGCTCCGCCGTACGCCTGCTGGCCTGGTCGTCGGTGGCGCAGTCCGGCTACATCCTGGCGCCGCTCGCCGTGGCGGCCACGACGCCGGGGGCGGTCGGCACGTCCACGGCCTACCTGGTGATCTACGCTGCCATGAACCTCGGCGCGTTCGCCGTCGTCATGCTCGTGTCCCGGACGACGGCCCGCAACGAGCTCGACGACTACCGCGGCCTCGCGTTGCGCCGCCCGGCGGCGGGCATCACGCTGGCGTTCTGCCTGGTCTGCCTGGCGGGGCTGCCGCCGGGGCTGGCCGGGCTGTTCGCCAAGGTCTTCGTGTTCCGGGAGATCGTCGAGGGCGGGGCCGGGTGGCTGGCGGTCGTCATGGCCGTCAACACCGTGATCGGCCTGTACTACTACGCCGTCTGGACTGGCCGCCTATTCACCCCGGCCGGCAGAGCGGAGCCGTCCCTCCACCGGCCGCCCGCGACGGCCTGGGTGGCCGTCGGCCTCGCGCTGGCCGCGGCCGTGCTCTTCTCGATCGCGCCCCAGCTCGTCCTGGACATGACCTCCCTGTCCGCTTCGGGCTGAGACCCGAGCCGTCACCACGACACCCCGGCAAGTCGCGCTCCGCCCTCAGTTGAGCACACCGGGGAACGAAGCACCGGGTCTTGGTCGTTGGACGTGATGAACCCAGACCACGAGAGGGGGAACCTTGCACCACAACGGTCTGCGCACCGCCATCCTGCTCGGCGGGCTGTCGGCGCTGATCATCGCGGTGGGCGCGTGGTTGGGCGGCGGCACCGGTGCACGGATCGCCTTCGTGCTCGCCCTGGTGAGCAACGGCGTCGCCTACTTCTTCTCCGACCGCATCGCGCTGTCCGCCATGCGGGCCAGACCGGTCAGCGAGGTCGAACAGCCCACCCTCTACCGGATCGTCCGCGAGCTGTCCACGCAGGCCAGACAGCCGATGCCGCGCCTGTACATCTCGCCGACGGTGCAGCCGAACGCCTTCGCGACGGGCCGGAGCCCCAGGCAGGCGGCGGTGTGCGTGACGTACGGACTCACCAAGCTGCTCAACGAGGACGAACTGCGCGGCGTGATCGGCCACGAGCTGTCCCACGTCTACAACCGCGACATCCTCATCTCCTCCGTGGCCGGCGCCTTCGCCACGATGATCACCTGGCTCAGCTACGTGGCCGTGTTCTTCGGCGGCTCGGACGACGACGAGGGCCCCGGCTTCGTGGGCGCGCTGCTGATGATGGTGCTCGGCCCGGTGGCGGCCACGATGGTGCAGATGGCGATCTCCCGTACGCGGGAGTTCCAGGCGGACGAGTCGGGCGCCAGGCTCACCGGCGACCCGCTGGCCCTGGCCTCAGCCCTCCGCAAGATCGAGATGGGCGCCCGCAGGCTGCCCCTCCCCGAGAACAGCCGCCTCACGTCGGCCTCGCACATGATGATCGCGAACCCGTTCAGCGGCTCAGGCTTCGGCCGCCTGTTCTCGACCCACCCGCCCACCTCGGAGCGCGTCGCCCGCCTCGAGCGCATGGCCGGCTACCGCCGCTAACGTCCGCCCTCGGTGATCTTCCGCAGAATGGTCGCCAGATCCGGGGGATGCACGACCTCAGCGGTGCTTTCGAGCTCCTCAGGGCTCCACCACCGATACTCGGTCGTCGTGTCCTTCTCGATCTGCTCCATGTGCTCGAACGACACGACCGCGTCGCCCACCCGGATCGCGTAGAACGACTGGTCCTGGGTGAACGCGTACTCACCCCACTCGAACTCGATCAGCGCCTCGGCATGCGGCCCGGTGAACTCCTCCACCCCGGCCCGGATCCCGACCTCCTCGAACAGCTCCCGCGCCGCCGCCTCCTGCAGCGTCTCGCCGTCCTCCACGGCCCCGCCGATCGTGAACCAGAACCGCGACTCCGGCCGGGCCGGATCGAAGCCATGGAGCAGGAGAACCCTGCCTTGCTCGTCGATGGGCAGGACACGTGCCGTGAACCGGCGCAGGGGGATCTTCGTCACGCTAACCGAGCATAAGGTCAAGGCCGCCCGCAGCGCCGCCCTCAATTCGAGGAGCGGCCCGGGACACACGGGTGTGCTGTGTCCCGGATACGCTCTCCGCGATCGTCGTGTGCCAGCTCGGAGCCGTACGGCATGCCTCGAGCTAGCGGTAGTTCACGAACTGCAGGGCGATGTCCAGATCCTTGCCCTTGAGCAGGGAGATGACGTCCTGAAGGTCGTCCTTCTTCTTGGAGCTGACCCGCAGCTCCTCGCCCTGAATCTGCGCCTTGATCCCCTTCGGACCCTCATCGCGGATCAGCTTGGAGATCTTCTTCGCGTTCTCCTGGTCGATGCCCTCCTTCAGGCTGACCAGCATCCGGTACTCCTTACCCGACAACTTGGGCTCGCCAGCGTCGAGAATCTTCAGAGACAGGCCCCGCTTGACGACCTTGTCCTTGAACACGTCGAGCGCGGCACCCGCCCGCTCCTCGCTGTTCGCCTTGATCTCGATGTTGTTCTGCCCGGACCAGCTGATGCTCGCCCCGGTGCCCTTGAAGTCGAAGCGGTGCCCGATCTCCTTGACCGTCTGATTGAGAGCGTTGTCGACCTCCTGACGGTCGATCTTGCTGACGATGTCGAAAGATGAATCGGCCAAAGCACCCATCCTCTCCGCTGCGGCGAATTCCGTCCGGCCCACGAAACGCCCGGACCCAGCGAACGAGCCTAGCCAGCATCGGGCCTCCGTGCAGGACCCCGTCCCCTTGCTCGCGTCGCACGCCCGCCATCCCCTTCGCCCATCTCCTCCTCTTCCGCCCCCTTCACCGCCCCTACGGGGGCACTCGGGGGTGGTGGGAGTGACGCCGGACTCGCCTCGGGACAAACCGGTGTCACGTGTACCTCCGAAGTCCGCTATTCTTCTGTCTGTCGCCGCGAGAGCGGATGGCACGGCAGGTTGCCCGAGTGGCCAAAGGGAGCGGTCTGTAAAACCGTCGGCTCAGCCTACGCAAGTTCGAACCTTGCACCTGCCACCAGCAGTAGCTGCAGGTCAGAGGCCCTTCGGGGCCTCTTCTGCGTTTCAGGGGTGTGCAGCCGGATGCCGTCGTAAGCGGCCCGTTGTCGCAGGTCCCGGAATATGCCCGGAATGGATCACGGCGTGTTTCCCCTGGTCGGGGGCCTTGATCCGGAACATCTGCGGATCGCGCGCTCGTGGGAACGTATGGGGAACGGCGAAGGGCCCCGGTGGCGTTCCGGGACCCTTCGGGGTGGTGCTGTTGGATCATGCGGCGAGGGCGTCCTCAATCCGCTTGTTGGCGATCTCCTGGTGGCCGTCGAGGCACTTCGCATAGACCCTGAGGAGCACGTCCACACCGTGTCCGGCTCGCTCGGCTACGTCGGGGGCGGGCACGCCTGCGTTGAGCCAGAGGGACACCGCCGCGTGCCTCAGGTCGTACGGGCGGCGAGCGAGCGGTGAGGCGAACTGGGCGGGTGTCAGGGCCAGCTTCCGGGCGTCCTGCCAGACCTCCGTGTAGGCCGTCGAGGCGACGACTCCACCGCGTTCGCTGCGGAACAGCCGGCCATCCTCGGCGACGCCGAACTCTGCGATGTGTTGCCGCAGGATTTGGACCAGCTTGGGCGGGATGGGCACTGGTCGGACGTCGTCACGGCCCCGGTGCTTGAGGCCGCGTTCCTCGTGGGCGTCGCCGGTGTCGGTCCACTTGACGTTGACCTCCGGGCGGGAGACATCGACGAGGATGCGCCCCCAGCCCGTTGCCGGAAGATGGCAGTCCTGCTTCCTGAGCGCGACGGTCTCGCCGGGACGCAGGGCGGCGTAGTACATGCAGGCGAACAAGGCTTGGAGCCGACGCCCACGACCCCGCCCGCCTACGGAGGCCACTGCGGTCAGCAGCGCTTCGGCCTGCCGGGGATTCACCACAACCCGTGGATCCACCGTCTCCGTGATCTTGGGCGGCTTCCACTTGACCTTGTGCAATGGGTTGGCGGGCAACTCCTCCAGCTCCACGGCGTACTCCAGGACGGCATGGAGGACGGCGCGCTTGCGGCGAATCGTGTTGGCGCTCGCGGCCTTGCCGTCGAGGCGGAGGGCGAGGGCGTCGAGCGCCAGGCGTACGGTCTTGGTCTCGTTCAGGTCGGTCAGGTCGAGCGAGGCACCTTCCAGCCACCGCAGCGCCTGCTTACTCTCCGGGGGCACATCCGGACGCTTGGCCTCAGGCAAAAGGGCGTACTTGCGCAGAGCCGTACGCAAGATCTCGGTGTCCGGACGGCCGGGACGGTCCTTCGTGAGAGCGGGCAGGACCGTAGCCATGCCGTCAGAGATGCTGTCGCGCGTCTTGGCCGCCGCGTGCGGCCACTTCATGTCGATATAGGCCCTGACGAAGTTGTAGACGGTACGGGCCTCCTTGGCCTTCAGCATGGACTGTGGGAGGCCCGTCTCCAGGTCGAACAGCTCACCCTTCTTGGCGGCCTGGCGAAGGTCGGAGAGCCAGTTCTTCGCCTGTGCCGACGTGCGGAAGGTCTTGGACTTCTCCCGCGCTGCCACGGTCCAGCGGACGGTGTAGGAGATCGTCTTGCGGTTCTCGCTGGGCTTGGTGGACTTGTTCGGGCGGATGTCCCAGAACTTCACGTCGTAGGAGGCGTTCACGCGACCTCCCTCAAGGACTCCAGCCAGACGTTGAGCTCGCTGCGGTAGATGCGCAGTTCGCCGTTGGGCAGGCGGATGCCGTCGGGTGCCTTCCCGATCTCGCGCCAGCGGTAGAAGGTGCGACGGGAGACTCCGCCGAGTTCGTTGAGGACCTGGCGGACGGTCAGTAGTTCGTCGTGCTTGATCATGCGGCCCTCCCCACGTCCTCGGTTGCCGAAAGGTCTTGTCCGGCTGCTCTGGCCTCCAGTTCTCGGAGGTGAGCGCGCCAGCGTTGGCGTTCGTGGACGGATCGGAGAAGGCGAACAGCGAGTGGTGGCACGTTGGCGTCTCCGGCCGGGACGGGGCGCCAGAGGTAGCGGTGTGGGTCGGTGGGCTCGTCGGCCTGGCCGAGGGCTTCCAGGACCCAGGTGCGGCGGTCCTGCTTGTGCTCGGCGAGCGTCTTGTTGGACCACTTGCGGGAGACCAGGACGCGGCGTCCGGCGTAGCCGAGGTGTTCGGACTTGTGGGCCTTGCCCCGGCAGCGGCCGGGGTGCATGCCGTGCTTGGCGTCCTTGGGCTGAATGCCGTAGCGGAGCCAGTTCGGGCAGGTGGGTGAGCAGGGTTCGTAGCGGAGAGCGTCCAGCATGCGGGCGGCGTGCTGTTGCTGGGCCTGGCCGCCGTTGAGGGCGTCGCCGAGGGATTTGGTGAGGTACTTGGACAGGTAGCGGATGCACTGGTCGGCGTCCGGGGTGCCTGCGAGTACGCCTTGGGCATCGACCTGTTCGCCGAAGCGGATGACGTGGAGCGGTTGGCCCTCATCGTCGAGCGCGTCGAGGGCTTCGTCCCAGGTAGGCAGTACTTCGCCGGTGGCCGGGTTCAGGTAGCCGGTGCCGTCCTGCCAGACGGGCATGTGGTCGCCGTCGAAGACCACCTCGTCAGCCTGAGGCCACCAGACCTGATGGTAGGTGGCGGCGGCGATCTGCTTGATCTCCGCCCGTGGGAGCGTTCCACGAATGGCCATATGCAGGTGCGGTGCGAGCCGCTTCTGAGGCTCCACGGAGGCGAAGTACTGCACGTCGTAGCCTGCGACGCGGCGTAGGTTCTGCACGAAGCGATCGACGAGCTTGGAGAAGTGCAGCGCGTCTCGTGCGGCGCGGCGGTAGTCGTAGGTGTCGGGGTCGAGCGGTACGCCGTCGCGAACCTTGCCGTACGAGGGCAAGGTGAGCGTGGCGAACAGGGACGGACGGTAGATCTTGCCGTCGGTGCCTTGGAAGGTGCGTCCCAGGGTGGTGTGGGCCATCTTGCGCTTGGGCAGGTCGGGCGCATCCTGGCGTCGTCTGGTGGAGCGGGAGCGCTTGGCGGCGGTACGGCCGAGGACGTTGCCTCGCATTCCGGCGACGTTGATCTCCTCGTCCAGGCCAGCGATCAGCGCGTCCAGGTCAGCGGTGTCGTCGCCGGCCTTTTCGGCGGCCTCGCGCTGGGCTTGGACGTCGGCGCGGAACTCCACGAGCCAGCGCTGTTCCTCGTTGGCCTCGTCGGGCGTGATGGCGGGTTCTTCGTCGAGGTGCCAGCCCTCGCGGCACTGGGCCTTGCGGAGCTGCTTGTTGCGCTTTGCACACGGCGGGCACTTGCTGTCGAGGGTGGCCCCGCATGGTACATCGATGATCTCGGATTTGCCGGTGCGGATGTCGAGCCGTCGGAGTGGGATGGGCCGGATGCAGACGCCATGGAGCTTGGCGACCTCTACGAGCACATCACGAGCCATGGGCATGGCCTGCCGGACTGCCCGGGGTAGTGCACGGTCGTGCGGATGGGTCATGCGATCCTCCCCTCGTTGGTGACGATGAGCGCGGTCTGGCCGCACTCGCGGCATTCGACCCTGGCGCGGACGGGGTCGAGCCAGAGGGCATCAAGGGTGCGGCAGGTGGCGCAGCGCAGGCCGTGGAGCAGGTAAGTCATGCGGCCTGCCTGTGGTAGGCGACCATGGCGCGGATGTCGGTGTCGGAGACGTAGGCTGCGCGGACCCGGATGGGTTCGGGCGAGGATTCCAGCCGCATGTACGCGACGCCAGCGCCCAGCTCCGGGACGGGTGAGATGTGGTCGGCGAGTGCGCCCCGGTCGCGTGCGCCGTCGCCGAGGACCATGTCCACCTGCTCGGACTCATCCAGCCGGAGGGCGATCTTGTCGGGGAAGAGGTTGCGGATGTTCATGACCTCCTTGCGCGGGTCCTGGAGAGCGGCCATGACGCCGACGCCGACCGAGCGGCCTTGAGTGGCGAGGGTGGCCAGGGCGGCGGAGATGCGCTGCCGCAGTTGCCGGTCGGGCTGGTAGGCGGTCAGGAACGCCACCTCGTCCACGAGCACCAGGACGAACGGGTCCTCGATCGTCGGGACATGGGAACGCTGGAGACCGGCGAAGCGGGCCGCGCGCTTTTGCATGACACTGACCGCTTCGTCGAGCAGGTTTGCGCAGTCGGGTGGATCGGCGGCGTACCGGCCCTGGAACAGCTCCCGCCCGAAGGACAGCTCCATCAGCTTGGGATCCAGCGCCCAGATCTGGGCCAGGCCCGCCCGCATCGCCGGGAGCAAGCCGCGGATGGTGTCCCACAGGAAGGAGCCCTTACCGGCCCCGGTCGCGCCCGCGATCAGAACATGGGTGCCGTGGACCTTGAGCCGGAGCGGTCGGCCGTCCTCCTGCTTGCCGATCTCGACCGGTCCGACCGATGGCTCTTCCGGGATAGGAAGTGCGGGCATAGGAGCCGCCAGTGGATCGCTGCGAGGGAAGGTCAGCAACAGTCGGCCACCCTTGATGAGCGCGACCCGGCAGGAGGTGGCGCCGAAGCCTTGGGCGAGGTTGTCGATGCGGTCGGACCAGTCCTTGACCGCCTGGCCGCCGAGCATCCGGACGGTGATGCGGTCGGCCCAGCCGTCGCAGGTGACGCGAAGCAGACGCGGCATGTAGACGCGACCGTTAACGCGCTTGGCCAGGCCGGAGACGTCCATCACGCCGTGCCAGTGACGGCGGTAGACCGACATCAGCCGCCACCAGGCCAGCAGCCGGAAGCCGACGAGACGGGCGAAGAGATCGCCGTCGGTGCAGGCCCAGGCGAGCAGGGAGAGGACGACGAAGCCGACCGTGGACGCTGCGGCGGGCCAGCCGTAGCAGTACCAGACGACGCCCAGGGCGACCGGGACGGCGACGGCGACCGGGTGCCGCCAGGTGGTGCGGGCGAGGGCGGACAGGAAGCGCCAGCCGTAGATGAGGAAGGTGAGGATGGCGGGTGTCTTGACGACGGCCGGCCGGAAGACGACGGCCGTATCGGGCGTGGTGGAGACAAGGTTGCGCGCCTCGTCGCCAGGCAGCCGCTTGAACATAAGCTGGGTACCTCTCGTGATGTGGATTCAGGGGAGAACCGAGGGGCCGCCGGAAGTTGCCGCTTCCAGCGGCCCCGCCTCATGTGTCAGGCCGCCGTGTCGGTGGCGTCCCCGGCCGACTGTTCGGCGTGCAACTGCTCGCAGTCGGCCAGGTAGCGAGCGGCGGCGTTGAAGATCTCGCGGGCGAGGGTCAGGTCGGCGTCGGTGACCGTTCCGGCTCCCGTAGTGGAGATGTGCACGTTCGCCTCGTGGGAGGCGAAGTCGAGGTAAGGGCGGGGGTTGCTGAGCAGGATTCCGGCCCGGACCTTGAGGCGCGGCGTGTGGAAGGAGACGCCGACGTGCGGCGCGGTGTCGGGTTGCAGGGACAAGGTGACGTAGGTGTAGGGCCGGTGTTCGCTCACGCCGCCACTCCCTTGCCGTCCGGGAGGCCGTAGAAGCTGCGTTCCACGGAGCGGGCGAAGCGGTGGGCCGCGTGGGCGAGCTGGCGGGCGAACTCCAGGTCTTCCGCCGTCACGGGACCGTTCGTGGTGACCAGGACGGAGGTGGCGCCGAAGTCGAGCGCCAGGATGGGCTCACGGCGGGCGAACGGGTGGTTCATGGTGCGGGCGGCGTGCCCGGTGGTCAGCCGGATCACGCTGTTGCGCGGGGTACGGCGTCGGGTCATCAGGCGGCTTCCTTTCCGGCCTTGGCCTGAGCGGGCTGGGCGGTCTGGCGGGGAGCGTGCATCTGCTGAACCTTGATCGAGTAGGCGAGACGTCCGGCCGCGTTTACGTACGGGGTGACGGACATGCCGTCGAACTCGACCGGCGTGAACGGCAGCCCCGGCATGGGCTGCGGCGGCACCGGCTGGACCGGCGCGAGGATCTTGACCGCCACCGTCTTCTGGGCGGGCTTGAGGGTCGGGTCACCGTCCATGACCGCGACCTGCCAGACCAGCTCTGCGGTCTGCTTGTCGCGGGCCTGCACGAATCGGCCGCCGGCGGAGGCGTCGAAGTCCTTGACGGGCTCGACCTCTCCGACGATGTAGCAGCCGTGCGGGAAGACCATGGCGAAGGTGACGGGGATGGGGCCTTGCAGAGCCATGACGTTGGTTCCTCTCTTGGATGACAGGCACTCGACCTATCAAGTAGCTAAACGATAACTCTCCGTAGCTTGCTAGGTCAAGTGACTAGGTGTGAGGTGACGGGCGTGTCACCAGTGCGATAGACAGTCGCCCAAGCCGATGACCCCGACATCTGAGGAGGAACTGGTGCGAGTCCTGTGGGGCTGCTTAGCCGTGGTCTTGATCGTCCCGCTGGTCTGTCTGTTCTTGCTGATCATGATGCCGGTGTGGCGGGACGATGCCCGCTTCGACGACTTCCGTGAGCGAGTGCTCGCCTATCCACTACCGCCCAAGACCCAGAGCAAGGGCGATGGTGACGCCAGCTTCGGCAAGATCTCGGGCGGGAACGGCGACTACTGTGAGTACCGCGTTCAACTGGTGCTACGGACCAGCCTGTCTCAGGGTGAGATCCGCACCTACTACGAAGAAGCCCATATTGGTGGAGCCGACAACAAAGAAAAAGCGCAGATCTCTCTGCGCTTCGGTGACGACACAGGAGACGACATGGAAGTCACCGTAGGGTTCGGCGACATCACCCCCAGCGATTGGGACATCCGCTGCACATAGACGGCAGCAGGATCACCTGATCGGGTAGGCGTCTTCCAACTCGTGACGATCAGCGGGCAGCAGAACCTCTACGACGGCCAAAGGCCGGCCGGAGGCGTCGCGGACCGCGCCGAAGACGGCCAGGAGCGGAGTGTTCTTGGGCATGCCCAGTTGCTTGGCCTCGTCGGTCGAGGGCATGCGCGCGGTGATCTGCTCCACGATGTGATCGAACCGGACGCCCTTGCGCGCCTGGAGATGCTCCCGGAACCCATGCCGCAACGGCTCACCGCTGGTTAGATTCGTACCTTCGGAAAGCTCCAATGGCAGCCAGAGCGACACCAACTCGGTCGGCTCGCCATCCCGCACGATGAGCCGACGGCGGACGAACACCTTGCTCTTGGGCTGCACGTCGAGCAGCACACCAACCCGGTTCGGCGCGGCCACCGCGCCCACTTCGACAACCTCGCCCGCAGTGTCGGTCTCGGGCTTGGTCAGGTACGCCTGTCCCGGCCGCTTCTGCTCAACGGAGGCCATGGCCGGACGGCCACGCACGAAGCGTCCCTTGCCCTGCTGAGACTCGATCCATCCCTGCTCCCGCAGGACCCGAAGGGCAGCCACCACGGTCGGACGGGAGACGCTGAACTCCTGGATGAGCTGATTCTCGCTGGGCAAAAGCGTGCCCGGCGGATAGTCCCCCGACTCGATGCGCCGCTGCAGAGTCGCCACAAGCTGCGCATATTTCGGAGGCACGGACTCAAGCGACATCATGACCGTCCAACAGCCGACAGGTTGTTTTACCAAGTTTGAGAATATCCGGCGAGCCCTTGCCTGTCCACGTAGTTGGCGCAAGCGGGGCCTGGACACAGAGAAGGCCCGGCAGGCAACGCAGTGACCGGGCGGGGAAGAACGCCACGGAGTCCCCACTGCAACTGCCTGCCGGGAGAGGCGCGGCGAGACAAGGCGGCGGCGATCCCTACCCCCTCCGGCCGGGAGCGCGCTTGTCTCGCCGCGCCGGTCATCACCTGGCGATGTACTCAGCCAGGAGCTTCGCCGCACCCTCTGGATCGCTGATCGGGTGCCGCTGCTCGGCGCACTGCCAGGAGTAGTAGGCCCCGCCGAACCCGACGAACACCCACACCGGCATCCCCGGCTCCCGCTTGTGCACCATGAGCGCGGTGTTGTTGTCCCGCAGTTCGGCGTTGACACCGAGGTTCGTGAGCTGGTCGCGCAGCCGGACGAGCATGTCGCCCTCTTCCTGGTTCGACGGGAAGCCGTTCGCCACCGCCTGCATGATCGAGTTCATTTCCCGTTCCCTTCGGCCTGGCCGCCTCCGAGGCAGTCGAGACACTCTCGCTCCTCACTAGGGCTCTGATCTGGATCGCAGTCGCCGATGAGGAGCGCACGGCGCGAGTCGCGCAGCTTGTTCCCGCGTCCCCGGCAGCCGGGGCACGGCGACGTCTTGCTTGTCTCGTCTGGCCGGATCACCGTCGCCATCTCCTCGTTCATCCGGCGTTCCCTGTGGCGGGAGGCCGCGTGACGTACCGTGGTTGCTTGATGACAAGTCCACCGGCAACCGAGTCTGAGCAGGACCCCTGAACGGCCCCCCTCATTTCCCCTTTCGAGCCCCCAGCCGGGAGGAAGACCCGAAGATGCCCGACTACGTCCCCAACGTGCGCCTACGTGCCTGGCGCAACCAGGAGAACCTCAACCGCGCCCAGATGGCAGAAAAGATCAACACCACTCCCATCGGACTCGCGCAAAGGCTGACCTGCGACGAGGAGCGAATCCGGCGCTGGGAAGCAGGCGAAGTCAAATGGCCACGCACCGAATACCGACTCGCGCTGACTCAACTCACCGGGAAAGAACCGGAAGATCTCGGATTCTCCCAGGGGAAGCAGAACGAAAGCCGCCTCATCGAGGCCCACGTCATCCCGGCCGACGCCCTCCGAGCCGAGGCCGACCTGTACGGAACCATGGAACTCGCCCAGCAGCTTCAGGCATCTGACGTCGGGACTGGAACCCTGGAGGCCCTTGCCGAGGCCGTCGATCTCCTGTGCCGCGCCTACCCCGTCGTGCCCGCGAGCACCCTACGAGACCGAACGCAAAAGAGACTGGCGCAGATCAACCACCTGCTCGCCGGACGCCTCACCCTGGACCAGCACCGCGAACTGCTCGTGACCACCGGCTGGCTTACCGCTCTGCTGGGCTGCGTCCACTACGACCTAGGCGAGAGGGAAGAGGCCGAAACGGCCCGACGCGCAGCGTTCGAAATGGGCCGCCAGGTCGGACACGGCGAACTCATGGGCTGGGCACACGAAATGTCAGCCTGGTTCGCCCTCGTCGAAGGCCGCTACGAAGACGTCGTCACCTCCGCCCGCATGGGCCAAGCCGTCGCCGGCACCAGCAGCGCCATGGTCCAACTCACCCTCCAAGAAGCACGCGGCCTGGCCCGCATCGGCGACCGCCGCGAAGCCGACCGCGCCCTCACCCGCGGAGCCGAAGTCCTCGGCAGCCTGCCCATGCCGGACCACCCCGACCACCACTTCGTCTTCGACCACGCCAAGTGGGTCTTCTACGCCGCCACCTGCTACACCTGGCTCGCCGACGACGACCGCGCCGAAGAACACGCCCGCGAAACGATCCAGATGCACACCCGCCCAGACGGCACCTCTAACGCTCCCATGCGAGTCGCGGACGCCCACATAGACCTCGGCGTCATCAACGCTCGACGTGGCGATCTCGATGCTGCAGTGGAAGCAGGCATGACCGCATTCGACATCGATCGACGCTCCCTCACCGACCTCGTCAACCGCGCGGGAGACCTTGATCGTGTCCTACGGCAACGCTACCGGCGAGAAGCACTTGCCGGTGAATTTCACGAGAGGTTCGTTACCGCGCGTCGCGCTCTCGCGAACCGGCAGCCCGACCTACTCGACTAGGCCAGATAGATCGTAGGCAATACCGCAGCAGTCTAGCCAATCTTAATCGACAAGTTAGCCTGATTCCTTCCATCCTGGATGGACGCTCTACTATACTTCCTGATCTGTTTGCATAGAGAGAGATCAGGAGCGGCATCGTGGATTATCCGTCAGAGGAGGATATTCTGCGATGTGATGCTGTGCTTGAGTGGATTGACGATCACTTTCTTCGGGGCGACCCATATGCTTTCAAAGATGTTCCTGATGGGTTTCGATCAACTGCTGCCGTGATTGCCCTGGAGTTGGACGTTGACCGTAACGGTATTTTTTGTATCGGGTCAGGGGCAATTGGGCTTTCACTCAATCCTGCAAAGCGATCTGCCGATGGGCTAAAGAAATATGACTCCGATTCGGACATTGATATCGCAGTCATTTCTGAAGTCTATTTCGAAACAGCATGGCGGGATTTACGTAAAGCGTCGCAGCCCACAGTTGACTACATGGACACGATCGTCAAAGAAAATATCAAATGGCAGAAGAAGCGTTTCTTCGACGGAGCTATTCTTGCAAATAAGCTGCTTCCGGCTTTGTCCTTCGGGTCGGAATGGAGTCCTGCGCTTGTGCGTATCGAGGAACACGTATGTCGCTTACTTGATCGAGAGGTAACTCTCGGTCTGTGGATATATCGGGACTATTGGAGCTTGCGCAACTACGTATCTGATGGAATGGTTAAATGCAGAAGAGGAATGCTGAATAATGCCTGACACTACACCGATCTTCGACACCCAGCTAGCCTCGACGCCATCGAACCTGACGATCAATCATTTCTACAAGCAACACTTTGATGACGTGCTAATTCTGCGTCCGCCATTTCAGCGGAATTTGGTGTGGAATGTAGAACAGCAGAGCTTCCTGGTTGACTCAATACTGCGTGGCCTACCAGTTCCGGAGATCTACGTGCAGACGGAGACTTCGGCGGAAGGTGATGAACGTACGATCATCGTTGATGGGCAACAGCGGCTTTCGGCGTGCATCAATTTCATCGACGACCGACTGCGACTAATTGGGGATGATGAACTCGATCCTCGATGGAAAAATCGAGTGTTTTCAGAACTCAGCGAAGATCTGCGCCGCAAGTTCCGAAGCTATGAGTTGATCGCCCGTAAACTGCCAAACGTTGAAGACTCGGTTCTTCGTGAGATCTTCCGTAGGCTCAACAAGACCGTCGAGCCTTTGGAGCCGCAAGAGTTGAGGCACGCCGCATACAATGGTCCCTTTATGCGGCTCGTGGAATCGGCTGCTCAAGCAAGCGTTTTGCAAGAGCTGGGAGTTTTCTCGGCGAAGGATATTCTCCGCAGAAGGAACGACGAGTTCATTGCGGAAATTGCATACGCGGTTGTCTCTAGGGCCTATCCAAACAAAAAAGAAGGTTTGGATGAGCTATTCCTTACATACGAGCGACAGGGTGTCCCTGTCGGAGTAATAGAAGACGTAGAGCGACGGTTCGGACGCGTACTGTCTATTCTGGAGCCCGTCGCCAGCCAGCTGCGGCGAACTCGATTCCGAAACAAATCGGACTTCTACTCCCTCTTCGTCCTTCTTGCGAAGAGGGCCGAACTACTGTCATTGTCGCAGGGAGTAGATGAGGAACTTCTGCGATCCATAAAGGAGTTCTCGGCAAGGGTGAACGAGATCAAGAAAGTGGAAGCCAACGGAGAATCCATAGATAGCATCGTTGGCGATGAGCTCGGTTCAGCGGCCGTTAAGTATCTGCGAGCAGTAGAACGTGCAGCAAGTGATCGTCTAAATCGTGTTCGACGAGAAGATTCGCTCTCTGTTGTCCTTGTTCCCGTGCTAGAAAGCGGGGAGGCAACAGAGCTCTCGGGATCCGATTCTGAATGGCGCGCCGCCTTCACTGAAAACGACCTAGATGATGATCAGGCGCCTGGAGAAGAGGAACGAGCGCACGCGCGAGAGGTGCTGATGGAGGATAGCTAGCATATGACCTAGCTGCACTTGTGCTTAGGAGGCCAATATGGGCTAGATGCCCCGTTGCGTTTATAGCGCGTGATTATGCATACGCCTGGCAATGTCTCCGTGTGGCTGTGTAATATCCGCAAGCAACTTGCCGTCATCATCGTATGAAATAAGGCATTCACGCGTGAGGCAGATCCACCCGCTGCCTTTGATACATCAGCTTTGCCGAAATGACCTTATAGGAATCAAGCGGCGCGGCGCGCCGCCGTACCCCGGCCCTCCGCCCGCCCGCCGTCCGGGCGTGCGGCCTGGGGGCCGGTCCCGGACGGCGGCGGGGCACCGGGCCGGCCACTGCACGCCGACCCGCCGTACGGACCGAACGCTCCGACCGGGGGTTGCCACGCCGCCGCACAGGTGCAGCCCTACGATCGCCACTGCATGGCTGGCCGTCGTAGATTGCTGGGGGCGATCGACGATCCGTGCTTCGTTCCTCAGCACGGCTCTTTGAATGGGGTTGTTGCGGTCCAGCTCCATGTCGAGGCCCCCGAATCAGCAGGAGAGATGCCGTCTCCCATGATCCGGAGAATGCGCGGAATGATCTCTGAGGTAGGCCGTTCGCCGCACGGCTGCACCGCAGGTCAGCGGCTGTCGGGCATCAGAACGGGTGGCGCCCTGTAAAACCGTCGGCTCAGCCTACGCAAGTTCGAACCTTGCACCTGCCACACCAGCGGGAAGAGGCCCGTCACCAGCGGAAACGCGGTGACGGGCCTCTCGCGTTGTGTCCGGCTGTCCACGGTGATCACCGGTGCCCTACGGTTCTCCACGGCCAATACGCGGCCAACTTTCCGAAGCATGGGGGTGCCGTCCGGAGGCGCCGGAGCCAGTGATCCGTCCACAGCCTTGCCGTTGATCATCTGGATCACGATCCGTGCGCAGGGTCAGCCTGAATGATCGTCTGCTGCCCAGGTTCAGCAGCTGCTCTTGCCGTGCTGAGCCCTCCGGTAGTTGGCTGGCTTCCATAGCTGACGATTCTGGACGCTCCGGCTCAGGATGGCTGACAATGGCTCAGTCCTCGAAGTGAGCGTTGGCTCGGAGAAGATCCTTGGCAGAATCGTGGCCGCCCAGGCCCTCGCCCTTGACCACTGGTGCATCTCACAAGGATCGACTGCGGATGCTTCAGGAGATGCGCCTGTTCTGGGACGACATCTCGGCTCAGCGCCGTCGGCGTGTAGCGGCGCAAGTCGCCAGTGCTCGACAGCGGCGGGACGAGATCATCGCCTATTGGAACCATCATAAGGTCGTGGTGCAGGAACAGTGGAAGGCCAGGCCGCCCGGCAGGGGCTCGGTTACAGTCGCAGATATCCCGGAGGTGGCCGCGCAGTGGCATCCAGCAAATCCCGGCACTCCACATCAGGTGCTGGCGAGTCACCAGGGCAGAAGGGGAGAGGCGTCACCCTTCCGCTGGCTATGTCCGTTGAACCAGGGTCACCCGTCGTGGCCAGCATGGCCGAAGGACCGCGTGCAGGCGGGGACTGCATGTCCACAGTGCCGGCACCCGCTCTCGCTTGCCGATATCCCTGCACTGGCTGAGCAATATCGAGGAGCCCTGCCCCCGAAAGAGATCGCGTTCGCCTCGCATGATCTCGTCGAGTGGGAGTGTTACACCTGGGCGGTTGTTCCCGCCACAGGTCAGTGGCGCAAGGTGACGCACCGCTTCAGTGCTGTTATAAAGGAGCGGTCGCTGCAAGGCGATGCCTGCCTCGTCTGCGCGGGGTATGTGATTGACGATTCCAATTCCCTAGAGAGCTGGTTTCCTGAAATCGCTGCCGAGCTGGATGACGAGAGCATAGACCCGGCAACCTTGCCCACCAGCAGGCACAATGCCTCACGAAGGGTGGGGGCTCGCCCCGAAGTGTGGACACCGGTCGTTATGCGGCGAGCAGCACCCTATCGATGGTCTGCTGCTCGTAGTCATTCGGGCTGAGGTAACCGAGGGTGGAGTGTCTCCTTTGGGTGTTGTAGCGGGTGATCCACTTGAAGACGGTCAGGCGGGCCTCACGGGCTGAGGACCAGCGCTTGGCGCCCTGCAGCGTCTCGCGTTTGAGGCTGGCGTTGAACGCCTCCGCCGCGGCGTTGTCGGCGCTGGACCCGACGGCTCCCATGGATTGGCGCACCCCGAGCTCGGCGCAGACGGCGGCGAACCCGGCCGAGGTGTACTGGGCCCCGTGATCGGAGTGAAAGATCGCGCCGTCCAGGCTGCCCCGTGTCGCGGCGGCGGCCCGCAGCGCGTCGCTCACCAGCTCGGTGCGCATGTGATCAGCGATCGACCAGCCCGCCAGCCGGCGGGAGCCCAGGTCCAGCACGGTCGCCAGATACAGGAACCGGCCCTGCCCGACGGGCAGGTACGTGATATCTCCGACATAGCGCCGGTTCGGCGCCTCGGCGGTGAAGTCCCGCCGAATCAGGTCCGGCACCTTCTGATGCGACGGCTCGGGCACCGTGGTGCGCACCTTCTTGCGCAGGTGCAGCCCGACGATGCCGCAGCGGCGCATCACCCGCGCGACCCGCTTGTGGTTGACCCGGCGGCCCCGGGCCCGCAGCTCGGCGGTGACCCGAGGACTGCCGTAGGTGCCGTCGAACTCGCCGTGGATCTGCCTGATCTCTTCCGCCAGCGCGGCATCGGCCGCGGCCCGCGCCGCCCGGTCCGGCACGGCCTTGAGCCACCGGTAGAACCCCGAGCGGGACACCCTCAACACCCGGCACAGCCGCTTGACGCCGAAGGCGTCGCGATGGTCGTCAACGAACGCGAAGCGGCTCACCAGTTCGTCTCTCCGGCGAAATATTTGGCCGCCCGGCGCAGAATGTCGCGCTCCAGCTCCAGCTCCCGAATCCGGGCCTTGAGCTGCTTGTTCTCCTCTTCCAGCACGTCGTCGGACGATAGCGGGCCAGCCATCGGCCGCTTGGCCGGGGCCGCCTTCTTCGCCCCAGCCGTGCCGTTCACACGGGCCTCCTTCACCCACAGACGCAGCGTCTCGCGGTTGATGCCCAAGTCCCGGGCCACCGACGCGTACGTCCGCGCCGGATCAGACAGGTACAACGCGACGGCGTCCGCCTTGAACTCCGGCGGATACGACTTCATCGCCACGTGGAACTCCTTGTCTCCGGATCTCCATCATCCGGTACTCAAGGTGTCCACACCTCGGGGGCAAGGCCCCACCTTTGGATCGTGATTTGACGACGCGGCCCTTGCCGGGCCTCTTCTCGATGACTCCTTCCGCCTCCAGGAGCGCGAAGGCGCGTCGGATGGTGATGCGCCCGACGCCGTGCTCTTGGGCGAGTGCATTCTCTCCAGGCAGGACGGACCCGACGGCGAGCTTGCCCGTGTCTATGTCCTTCCGGAACTCATCAGCGACCACGTCGGCGCGGGTCTGCGCGTGCTCAGGGCCGCCTACAAACCACCCTTTGCCGTGGATGGCCGCGATCAGCCGTTCGCCGGCCAACATCTGCAGCGCCTGTCGGGCCGTGCCCTTCGACACCGCGAACTCCTCGGCGATGGCGGCCTCGCCTGGCAGCTGCTGGCCGGCCACGAGATCGCCGCTGGTGATGCGCTTGCGGAGCGTCTCGGCGATCGTCTCGTACTGTGTGGCGGCTGCGCGGTTGGCCGCGGCCGGATCGCCGCCCATCACGCGACGACCGCGGCCGGCCTCGCTGGCTACCAGCCCGGACCGCTCCAGCTCGGCGACCGCCTGGCGTACCGTTCCCCTGGCCACGCCGTATGTGCGGGCGAGAGCGGCCTCGGAGGGAAGCATGGCGCCGGCCGGGGGGTCGCCTTGCGTGATGCGGCTGCGGATGTCCTCAGCTATCCGAACGTAGGTAGGGGCATCCGTCGCCTTGCTCATCGCGCTCCCTCGCCGAGGCACAGTGTCTCTAGGGTAGGGCGGGCACGCGTGACCGGCGGAGTTTCGCGGCCTCACGTCCCCCTAACCCTTTCCCATCACCAGCGTGTCGGACGCGAGGTGACACCAGGTTGTTCCTCGTCTTGGTGAGCAGCGATCTTGGCTGTACCGCCGCGCTATCCGCAGAACCCGCTGGAGGCGTTCGAGCCTGCCCACGCGTGGCTCAGGTGAGCACTGCCAACGACCCCGCGCTATGCCGCAGAAAGCCGCAGATTGTGATCAGTGGTGGTGATGGTCAGGACGCCGCAGGGCCGCCGACGTGAATCATGCAGCTCGCTTACCGCGAGATCCACGGGTGCGCTCCTTCCGCTCGGTGGCGGCACGAGCGGCTTCCTCGTTCTGGTGGCGCAGGTCATGAGCTGCAAGTAGCGCCGCCCAGACCTCCCGCGCTTGTCGAGACCGGCCTCTGGCCGTTTCCTCGTAGCGGCCGGGTTCGTACGTGGGGCGCAGGATGAGGAAGTGCCCGCCTTGAGCGGCCCACTCGTAAGCGGCACAGCACGAGGTCTCCGTGATCCGGATGCAGTCCTTGGGCGGACGCTGGTACGGCTCCCACCGCACTCCTGGCACTTCAGGAGGCTGACTCAAGGGTCGCGCTCCTCTCGGCGTACTTCTGGAGGTAGCGGTGGACGTTGCGGCGGCTGCGCTGCCACGTGCATCTGTAGGCGAGCTGCAGGGGCGAGTCGGCGACCAGCTCCAGGAGGATGCCGTAGGCGATTTCGTCGCTGGTGAGCTTGGGGAGTGGCCGTGCGTCCCACCTGCCGGCGGTGTCGCTCCGGACGTAGTACCGCCTGAACGCGCCACGCAGACCATGACTGGGCTGAGCTTCGAGGGCGGTACACAGATTAAATTCGTAGAGTCGGTCATGGTTTTGTCCGGGTGTCGAGGGTGAGCCCGGTCTGGGTCAGGCAGCCGGTGAGCAGGTGAGGACGGTACTGGATCTTCTTCAGCTTGCGTTTGATGATCCGCGCGAGGCCGGTTAGGTCGGTGACGGCGAAGTTGGCCAGGGAACGGCGGAGCAGTGACCACACGCCCTCGGCCGGGTTCAGCTCGGGCGCGTAGGTGGGGAGCCGGACGATGCGCAGCCAGTCGGCGTGCTCGGCGGCGAACTCGGCCAGCTGGCCGTCCAGGTGCACGTTGAGGTTGTCCCAGCACCACACCAAGGGTGCACCCAACTGCTGGTGGGTGGCCACGATCAAGTCCCGGTAGTCGAGCCAGGAGAACGTCTTCGGCTCGCCCTTGCGGCCGTGGTAGACGTGCAGCTTGTAGAACAGATGCGGCCGTTCACCGTCGCGGAAGCAGACGACGCCGGCCATGTTGACGCGGCCGGAGCCTCGGCCGCGGACCGTCACCACCGGCCGGGTGCCGACCGGCGCCCAGGTGCGTCCTTTCGGCGGCCTCAGTCCCTGCCCGGCCTCGTCTTCGAAGCAGAGGTAGGCACCCAGGTCCGCCGCGGTGGTTTTGCCGCCGGCCACACCTCGGCCTTCCATAGCGCGATGGCCTCCTCGTCCCGCTCGATCGCCCGCCGGGCCGGCACCTGCACCGACCAGCCATGCCGATGCAGCAGCTTGCCCACCCCCTCGATGGTGTAGCCGATGTGAAACAACCGCCCGATCAGCGTCTTGACCCGGCCCAGCGTCCAGCACTGATCCTCGACGTAGCCCCAGGCCAGCGGCCCCCGCTTGAGCTCGACATCCAGCCGCTGCCACTGCTCGGCCGACAGTTTCTCCCTTGAGACCGGCCCCTTCGACAACAGCGCCTCTGCGCCACCGCCTTCGCTCCAGGCCTTGCGCCAGTGCGTCACCGACCGCTCGTGCACCCGTAACCGCGCCGCGATCGCTCTGGTTGACTCCCCGGCCTCGAACCACTCAGCCACCTGCAGCCGTACACGCTCCCGCCGCTCCTGCTCCGCGGGCGTGTACCCACCCCTTTGCCTATACCGCATGCTCCGGTCGTACCTCACCCGAAGCGATCCGTCACGAGGCTAAGACACTACGCATTCAACCTGTGTAGTCATGTCCGATTGCGTCCTCCGTCACCATTTGGGATAATTGGTCCACTGAAAATCCTCGCGAGGAGGTGTTTGGCCACGTTAACGCTGGGGCCTCATGGCCACAAGGCTCATGGCAATATGGCCGCGTGACACTTGTGTGCCGTGATCGACTACAGCTCTGGGGTGCCGGTCTACCGGCAAGTCGCCGCTGCGATCCGCGACGACATCACGGCCGGCCGCTACCGGCCCGGAGCATGGCTGCCCTCGGAGTCGCAGCTTTCACAGATGTACGAGGTCGGTCGCGACACCGTACGCGACGCCCTGGCCCACCTCCGCGCCGAGGGACGAATCACCACGGTTCGCAAGCGGGGATCGATGGTGTCTGTTGAGCCGACGCGCAAGCCGTTCATTGTTCCGCCTGCGGCACGAGTGATCACGCGCATGCCGACGCCGGATGAGCGCCGAGAGCTTGCTACACCTGCAGAGTTGCGGGAGTTCGGCGGGATGCCGGAGGGAGTGCCCGTGTTCGAGATAGCGCCGGGGCCGCGAAAGCACCGGAAGATCCTTCGCGGGGACTGCGTGGAGTTGATCGTCAAGGAAGTGACGCTCGGCGATTGATCCTCAGCGAGTGCTGCCTTGCGGAATACTGCGGCAAACTGCTGATTGGTTACAACCATTTCACGACTGATCCTACGACCCTCTCGGCCTGCATGAACGCGCCGAAGCGTCCATTCTGCGGATTGTGCGAGTCTGAGGGCACATTAAGCGGCTAGAAGTTGCTCGGGGTCGTTTTGGGAATCGGCGACGTGGTTGCGAACACGTCGGTCTGACCTCGGTACCGCGGCGCACTCGGCTCGGAAAACTTGGCCTCGTCGCGGAGCAGGTCGGTCGGTCAGGCAGGAGACAGCCGGGTTGGAGGCTATGGGGGCCGAACAGTTCGGCTGCGCGAGCAGCAAGCGATGTCATCCTGTCGACTTCCGCCGGGGACGATGGTCTGGTCGGCCACGATCTTGCCAGGACCGCGGCATGCGAACGTCGACGGGTCCCAGAGAAACCCATGCCTGAGATCGCATCGAGATCATCTATATGAGGGCTCGACCGGATCTCCTGTATCTGCCCGTGCTCAGTCACGTTGCCTGTAGGCGTATCGTCACGCCTTGCTTACACTAGTCGTACAACAACTACGCCTTCGTCCAGTACGCTAAGCGCTCTGGAGTCGAAGCATGTCAAGTGGGGTGAGTGATGGTCTCCAGCACTACACGAATTGCCCTGGTGACTGGCGGAAATCGCGGTCTAGGGCAGGAGATCGCACGTCAACTAGCTACTCTCGGAATGCGGGTTATAATTGGAGCACGCACACTTGCGGCAGGTGAGGAGGCTACTCAGGAAGACATGTTCGCGGGGCTCATGGTATCGGCGAAGGTCCTCGATGTAACTCGCCCTGAGCAGATACAGATCGTCGTAAAGCAAATCGTCTCCGACTACGGCCGTATCGATGTTCTGATCAACAATGCAGGTATCAGTGACGGTTGGCAGCGGCCATCAACCGTAGATCTTGATGCGGCCTCGATGGTTCTCAATGTAAATCTTCTAGGCGCCTGGATGTGTGCGAGAGAAGTGATTCCGCATATGAAGGCAAACGGCTACGGGAGAATAGTAAATATCAGTAGCAGGCTTGCCTCAATGGCGACCATGGATCAATGGCAAGAGCCTGCTTACCGTATATCCAAAGTTGCGCTTAATGCTCTGACTCGGGTGCTGGCATCAGAAGTGCAAGGAACCGGAATTCTGGTCAATGCGGCTTCTCCTGGATGGGTTCGGACACGCCTGGGCGGCCCAAATGCCCCGCGTACTGTAGAGCAAGGCGCCGATACTCCTGTCTGGCTTGCGACGCTACCGGAAAATGGTCCTACCGGTGGATTCTATGGAGATCGCGTCCTGCTTCCCTGGTGACCCTTTATTGGGGTTCTTGGCATATCGTGAACATGGAGTTGCTGTGCTAGATAAACCTTATTGATCACCCGAGTGCGGCGATATATGAGTCCAGTTCGCGCACCAATGGCTCAGTTTCGGCGCTGGCAAGGAGCAGCCGGAAGTCTCGTACTGCTTGGGTGCTTCTGCGTGACCTGGCTTTCCTTGTAAGAGCTGCAGCCTCCGTGGCCAGCGTACATGCGTGGTCGAGATTACCGAGCCGGAATTGTGTCGTGGCTCGCCTTGTTTGGTACAGAATTCTGTCCCGTACATAGGAAGGGTCTTGGTTCGCCAGGGCGATCTCAAGTTCGGAGTCTGCTTTCTTTAGCATGTCAAGATTGAGATAGCAAGCTCCTGCTTGCGCGATGAGTTCTGCTTCATCGAAGTAATAGATCCAGGCAGGATCGTCGGCCTTGTCGACCTTGTCGGCTCTGTCGAGTTCGGCGTCGGCTCGCGACAGAGCCCGTTGGCATGCGGCCGCGTCCCCGGCTCTCGCATATGCAGACGCCTCTCTCGTCGCCAGAAACGAACGAACTCGTGGGGTGGCTGATCGTCCTCCTGCGCTGACAGCACTTTGTGCGAGCGTCACTCCGTCTCGTGGATCACCCACGATCACCGACTGGAAACTCATGCAAGCTACAATGTTCGCCGCCAGGGGGCGGTTGTCTGCTGCATGCGCGGCTCGTAGTGCCGCCAAATAATACCTTTGGGCGGCAGCATTTAATCCGGTGTCGAAGGATACCCACCCGGCAAGTTGACCTAACTCGCCTGCCGCGTCGAATAACCGCCGGCCGACGCGAGAAGTGTATGTCCCGTTTGCGAGCAACTCCGACACTAGGTGCAGCTCCGCGCCGACAAGGTCGCGAAGCTTCGCGCCACCGAGCTTGTCGTCCATACGGCGAAGACTAGGTATGCGATTCTCAATCCATGTGACTATTTCTTCGTCGATCACTCGACCGTTTAGAGCGGCGGCAACCCTTTCTGGCTCGATCGAGGTCCAAGAATAGGCGATGGCAGAAACAGTGGACCCAGCGATGATCATAAAGCCACGCCGATCAAGCATAACGTCCTCCAGTTCCTTCTCAAGAGTGTGGATGGCACCTGCCTGATTCCAAGGAGTGTCAGTCCGGACCTGCATGCCGGTAGGGATCCAGGTTGGCCATTCGAGCCTGCGGACATCGTTTTGAGAAACACCTAGAACGGACGCTAAAGCATACTGGGTCTCAAGATCGGGCTCAACGCCCCAAGTCTCCCAACGCCACGCCTTCTCGCGCCTGGCGGCCATGTTGCGGACGCCCATTCTTTTCGCCTCTTCGGCGACCGCATTGACGAGATCTTGATAAGTCCAGCCCCGCTCCTGCCTTATGTGAGTCAAAGGATGATTAGTAATATCCTTGCGCTGATTGGCCACTATGTCCTCCAGTGCAGGAAGGGCGTGAAGAAGTGCTGGGCATCACCTGCACCGTGCCGACTGTGTCACGTGTTCTCATGATATTGATACACCCGGATCGAAGAGACAACAAGAAGACTACGGGCAGTACGAACTGTGATCTTTAGTCGCTGGCGCGACTACAAGAGTCGCCAACGAGACATTCGCGGACAACTGGTGACATCTTGCGGCAGTGTCCTACAAGAAGCAGTGTCATTGAGGGAGGAGAGCGAACGAAAGGACACTCCTGATGAGTACTAGGACGTACGATCCGTGGAAGACTACTTTGGCCAAAGAGGCTGGAGTGACGCTGCGACTCGTTGTGCAGAGGTCCGGGCGTACCGGCCGCGCAATCTCGATCATGGCCGCGCTAATACTGGGCGGCATGATCTGGATCGGGTTGATCTTTGGTCTGACGAGTATGCAGAGCGCTCACCAAAAAAGGGAAAGCCAGTATCCTCAGGTACTTCTTAACGAGGATTCACCTCAACTAAAGATCTGCGCTGACATCCTGAATACCAGCAGGCCAATGCACGTCTCTACGAAGGCTCGATGCTGAGGCCTGCTTGCTTACAGCGAACTTCGGTCTCGCCGTACGATGCGCTGATCGGCCTCGTTGATCGCGGCCAATGTGCGGCCACTTTGGCCTAGCATACGGAGAGTATGCAGGTCGGAGCGCTGTTGCGACGGGACTGTAAAACCGTCGGCTCAGCCTACGCAAGTTCGAACCTTGGACCTGCCACACCAGCGGGAAGAGGCCCGTCACCAGCGGAAACGCGGTGACGGGCCTCTCGCTTGTGTCCGGCTGTCTACGGCCGACACTGGCCGACTACGGTTGATCGCTCCCAATGCGTTCCCATTTGAGGCCCATTGGATCTTGGCCTGCGACTCGCTGGAGCGTGGCACGAGGTGAACAGCCAGCCGGCTCACTTCCAGGCGTGGGACGGGCGTACGGCCGGTCGGAACTGAGGTCCGGCGGAGCACCCCACGTGCGTGGGGAGGACGCCACGGAGATGCCGCTCGACGCCTTCCGCGACGGATCACCCCCACGTGCATGAGGAGGGCGATCGGGCGCGCCGTTTGACACTGAGCCCTTTTCATCCTGAGTAGCGGCCCTCCTCGACGAGTTGCAGCACGAGGTCGCCTGCACGAGCGCGGTCGCACGATGCGGACAGCAACGCAGTCGGGTCAGGACCTTCCACGCCTTCAAGGTCGCGACGGCACGTTCGCCGATGGCCCGGATTCGGGCGTGAGCGCGGTTGACGTCCCGCTGTCCGCGCGACAACCAGGGGCGGTGGCGGTGCCGCTTGAATGGCGTGCGGATTGTGCCGCGGGCGCCTTGGTAGCCCTTGTCTGCGAAGGTGGTCACGCCGGCGCTGGTCAAGGCGTCGATCAGGCCGACCGTGCGAGCGGCGGTCACGTCGTGGGTGGCACCCGGCAGCGCGGGTGAGGCCCACACCAGCCGCCCGAGGGGATCGGCCAGCAACTGCACGTTCATGCCGTGCTGCCTGTGCTTACCGCTGTAGTACGGGCGTTCGTCGGCGAGGCGGTCGATGGGGATGAGGGTGCCGTCCAGGATGGCGTAGGCCAGCCGCGACGCTCGCGCCACGGCGGCGTGCACGTCGTCGGCCAGGGCGGCCAGAAGGTCGACGGCTTCGCGGACGTAGCGCCAGGCCGTGGTGGTGCCGATGGCGAAGCCGGCGGCCAGGCGGGCATAGGTGTCGCCATTGCGCAGGTGGGCCAGGACCAGCAGGGCTTGCTGGGCCGGGTCCAACTTTCGCCACCGGGAGCGGCGCTCGGCTCGCCGGGTGCGGATGAGCTGGGCCAGGCGGATCAGGGTGTGGTTGGACAGCGGAATCGAGGCAGGGTAAGACAGCAACGAGGCTCCCGGTTGGGGCATCGGATCTTGGTCGACTGCTGTCTTATCGGGAGCCTCCTCTCATCCGCCACCGCTCCTTGTGAAGCCATGCTGACTTGGACCGCCAGGTTGGAAAGAGCTCACTGTACGGACCGGATCCCCCCGCGCAGGTGGGGTGATCCGCTGGGTCGGCTTTCGACGGTAGTTGCTGCTACCGTTCCCCGCTTGGGGCGCGGTACTTTGACCGACGAGTGGGCCTACGCCCGGCTGTTTGACTCGGAAGCCGAACGCCGCGCCGTCCTGCAGGCCTGGCTGCAGCTGTACAACCGTCACTGCGGACACCACCGCGGGCAGCCAGCCGCCCGCCGGCCGCGTCCCCAACTTCACGGGACAGAAGAACCAGGTTCTGCTCGGAGGCCAGTGAGGCGACGGGGTCACGAGCAGTGCACCCGCCGTCTCACTGGACTGAACGCCCTCCGCCCGGAAGCGGCACGCTCGCTAAGGAGCCCAACTCCGGACCGTGACGCGGTCTCCCTCGGGAGCGCTGACCGGCGAGTGGTCGCCGAAGTACGACGCCAGCGCCCCCCGGTCATCGGGCCCGTTGTGGGCCACGCTGTTGTTGGGCCACTTCCACTGTGGGAATCCCTCCCAGCCGCCGGCCAGGATGTAGTTCGCGGCGACCTTGATGACCTGCGTGTCGACCACCGGCGCGCCGTTCAGCGTGATCTCCGTGACCTTGCCGTCCGTCAGCGTGTAGCGCAGCCCGGCGGACGGCGTCAGCACGCCCTTCTCCTTGGTGGCGTGCCCCAGCAGCCACTTGAGCTGGGAGCCGTTCATGGACCAGGTGTCGACGTGGAGCCCGGCCGGCTGCGTGAGATACAGCTGCTCGTACGTGACGGGGCCCTTCTTGATCTCGGCCTTCGGCGCGCGGACCGCGTACTTGCTGACCAGCGCGATCTGCGCGCCGGACACGGGCTGGACCGATTCCAGCATGGCGTCGGCCACCAGTTCGGCGATGGGGCCGCTGCCCCCGGCGTCGCGCTTGATGTCGTCGGCGGCGACGCCGATCTGCGTGCTGCCCTTCGGGCCTGCGCACTCGAAGTAGTAGATGATGTTCGTCTTGAGCTTGCTCGCCTGGTTGAACTCGATTTGCACCGAGTACGTGGTCGACTCCTGGTCCCAGCTCAGCGTCTCCAGCACGGCGTTGTGGACGGGGCCGTGGTCGGCCGGGACGTTGAGCGTCTTCCAGTCCTTGGCGCCGACGAGGCGGTACTGGATCGACTGCGCGCCCGCGGGGATCCCTTCCAGGCGGCCATGGAGCTTGAAGGTCAGCGGGCACTTCGACGTGGTGGTGCGCTCGAAGGCGATACGGGCCTTCTGTACCAGGTTCGGAAGCGGGGTCTCGGTCCCGGTCGGAGTCGGCGACGGGCTCGAGGCCGGGCTCGAGGTCGGGCTTGGGCTCGAGGTGGGCGTCGGCGTGGAGTCGGCGTCGACGTAGTCGAGGGAGGTGTTCACGCTGTCCCAGACGTCGCCGCTGTTCTCGTCGCCGCTGTCGCAGGTGACGGTGAACGAGGCCTTCTTGGACGTCTTCTGCGCCGGGCCGGCCACTCGGACGGCACCCCAGCCCTTGGCATCACCACTGACCTTGAGTGACGTGGACAGCCGGATGGTCTTGACGCCCTTGCCGCCGATCCGGTACGTCCTGATCTTGCTCTTGTCGCCGTCGCTGAAGGTCCACTGGTACTTCAGCGCGACCGGCGCCTTCACCTTCACCGTGGTGGACAGCGTCACGGTCACCGGGCAGGCGCCCGTATGTGTTTTCGGCGACGCGTAAGCGGCGCCGAAAACTATCGATTTCGGGGCGGCCTGTGCACCCGAGGTGAACGCACCGGAAGCCAAGGCCACAACGGCCACCAGCGCACCGATCCGGTGCCCGGCCTTAGTCAACAGTCTCACAGGATTCCTCTCAATGATCTTGGCTGAAGAATCCTGGCAGAGCTTTATCACCGCAAAATAACAATGGGGTGCACCGTGAATGGGAAATGGGCGCTTCCGTAATGGGCCCCGGGGCGGCGTGTCACGGGTGTCGGAGAACTCGCTTCGGCAGTCCCGTCCCCTCCGTCTGAACCCGATACGACGCCCCGGCATCACGAAGTCGCGCACCCGCATGGCGCCCTCGTCAGGGATGAATGAGGCCCCGGACTCCAGAGGGGTGATCGTCAGGGCCTTGTCGCGGCAACGTACGCATGTCGCGCGCGTATGCCGATGGGATGCCGCGTCCGTGGGAAGGGCCGTCTAGCACGGGCCGAGCCCTCACGACCTGACGGAAGCGTCGTAGCCGCTGGAAAGAATGGCTTCGGCGCCGTCGCGGCGCCGGCCGACGGCCACCGTCCACACTGAATCGGTGGGACCACGCAGAACGCGGAGCAGCCTGCCGGTGTCCTGATTCCACACGCGTATGGTCTTGTCCCGCTCGACGACACGATCACGCGTGTCCCGTCACAACTGCGTCCAAGCGCTACCGACATGACGAGATCCTTTTGACCACAGTGGCTTTCCGATCAGCCTGCCGGAGTCGAGATCCCATACACGTACGGTCCCGTCGCTGCTTCCCGACACGACCACTCGCGTTCCATCGCTCTGCCTTCCGATGCGAACGGCAAGCACCTCGGCAGTATGGCCTCGCAAGCGCGACCTATCGTAGAGGCCCTTCAGGGCCTTTTTGCGTTTCATGGGTCATGTAGCCGTGAGCCGCCCCGCGTGGCCATTCGTCGCAGGTCGCGCATACACGCCAAGGTCTGCCAGCGCCGGTCAACGTCGGCCGCGGCGGAGCCGATGCCGGACCACCACAGCCGTCCGAGACCGCGCAGGTGCACAGTTCGGGCCCGACCCCGCGAACGGGATCGGGCGCCAGCACGGTCGTCTCGTACTCACCCGTTCCGTGCGACTCAAGACAGCGGATCCCGGCGATGTGCTCGCCAGGAATCAACGCTTCTCACGCAAGCCGAACCGACAATCCAGCCGACCAGCTCCCCGCGCGGAATTTACTGCAGTCCGCTGCCGAGAGCACTCTCTGCACCCATTCTGTCGCCGAGGTCATCACAAGCGCGACCACCCGGGTGACGTTCGAATTGGCGAAAAGGGCGTCGCATTCCGTGGTCGCCCACACGCCATCCGTCTTGACGCTTGTCCCGAGCACCACCCTGACCTCGCCGGAGGCTGCACTGGCATAGGCATAGGACACCTGCTTCCATGCCCTTTTCACGAGACTGTTGTCGTCGTCCCATGGCACCGGCTTGATTCCGCGGTTCTTCATGAGGATCTCGAGCGTGGTGCCGCCCAGTTGCTTCGCGACGTCATCACCGAGCTGTTCGGGCCCCATGTACAGATACTCGCCAGGATCTGATCCGCTGGCAGGCCTCAGCTCGGTGCGGCCGGACCAGAAGAAGGCGGTGTTCCTGGGGGATGAGAAGTTGCTGCTGGTCCAGCGCCAGACATCCGGGAGGAGCTTGACCTGCTTGACCCAGTTCAGTCCCGCTTTGACCTGCGAGACGGCACTCGAGCCCAGCCTGGCGGCCTTGTAGGCGTTCTTCAGCGCGCGGAAGCCGGCGCCGAGCAGCTTGCCGATCCCTGCGGCCACCAGCGATTCGAGAGCGATCGTGCTGAGGTTGAGCACCGTCTTGGCCAGCGATTGGTCGCCGTTGATGAGGCGGTGAACTTCGAGGCCGACCTGGCCGATGGTGAGCACGGCGCCGGCCGCTTCGAGGCAGGCGCCATGCCAGGTGGCGAGACAGCCGGCGCCGATGGTCATCGCATACCAGGCGAAACTAGGGGCCAGTTGTCCCACGACCGTCTGGTAGACGAAGACGAGTTTCTGCATTCCTTCGAATGAAGGGTCCAACGTGGAGCTGATGCAGTTTCCGTAGAGCTGGCTGTCTCGCGGGTACAGGTCGCAGAAGCCGGAGTTGATGTACGCCCGCGTGGCTATGTCCGCCACGTCTCCGTTGATGTTCTCGACGCAGATGGCAGCCCAGTCGGTATTGTGCAGAAACGGGTCCCACTCGGCGGCGTCTTCGTCGGTGTAATCGTTGACGCATTTGGCGAGTTCCGTGCCGTAGGCATATTCGTAGGCTTCGAGAGCGCCGTTGGCCGCCGTGATGGCAGCCCGGGCGTCGTCGTCTGCTCGCATGGCCGCCTCGTAGGCGGCGCGGGCCGCCTGGTTGGCCCTGTTGGCGGCGTCGACGGCGACCCGGTGGGAGGAGAGCGCCCAGGTGGCCGACCGGATGGCGCTGCGAGCTGAGGCTGTGGCCCGGGTGGCCGCCTCGCGGGCGGTCTTGACCGCGGTCGCGGCCTTCTCCACCGAGGCGGCGGCTTGGTCGGCGTAGCCGTGAGCCTCGCGGGCGTAGTCGGAGGCCCGTTGCGCCGAGGCGATTGCCTCCTTGGCGTAGAAGGCGGCGTTCGTGGCCTCGTTGCGGGCACTGGCGGCGACGCTCTGCGCTTTCAGCGCGTCTTCCACGGCCGTCTCGGCGACCTGGCTGATCGATTTGAGCAGACCGGCGACCACATCGAGGTGGATCGCGCTTTCGTGATCCCGCTCGGCTGCGGTGAACCGCCCGGTGCTGAGGAACTTCCGCAGACCCGGAGGGGGTCCGTCCAAGGCGATCTGCGCGGCGGCCTTCACCTCCGGCCCGCTGTCCGGGCTGGCCAGGATCTGGTTGACCAGCACCCGCTCACCGATGAGCGCCGCGGTGTACTGGCCCGTGTCGAGGAAGTCCCGCAGCGCCTGGAGCGTGTCGGTGTCGAGGGCTTGCTGGGCCCGCTGCGCCAGGACGACGTCGCCGGCCGTCCGGGCAGCGGCGAGGATCTGGTTGACCTTCGTCCGGTCCGCGCTGTAGCGGCCGGGATAGCTCTGGGTGCGCAGGAAGGTCGCGACCGTCTGGTCGCTGCCGGCCAGCGCGGTCTTGGCCGCTGTCTCCAGGGCGGTGTTGTCGGTCACCGCCAGGTTCATCACCGCGAGGCGGTTGTCCTGTGCAGTGGCGCCGGCGAGGCCGGTGCGGACGAACTCCAGCGCGAGTTCGTCGGCGCCGCCCAGCGCGGCCAGTGCCGCCTGCTTGGTCCAGGCGCCTTGGCCGCCGGCCAGGTTGAGCGCGACCTTGCGGGCCGCCGTGACCGCGGTGGCACGCTCGGCGGCCGGGTTCAGCGCCACGGCGATGAGGCTGTTGGTCTCGGTGTCGCGTTTGGCGGCTTGGTCGGCGTCCCAGTCGGCGACGCGTTGCTGCGCCTCGTACTCGGCGTTCGCGGCCCGGGCGGTTTCCAGCCCCTGATCGCGGGCCACCGCCAAGCGCTCGGCATCAGCCACGCGCGCCGCCTCGAACACCGTGGCTGCCTGGCTCGCGACGTTCACTGCTTCTTGCGCGGCATCGGTGGCGGCGTCGGCGTGGGCAGTGGCCCGTTCCGCCGCCTTCGCGGCGTCGCCGGCATGCTCCGCGGCTTCAAGGGCCGCGATGGCTGCGGCCTCAGCGTTGGCTGCCGCCCGGTTGGCGGCGTTTCGCGCGTTGTACGCGGCGGTGATGGCGGTCCGGAGATAGTTCTCGGCCGCCCGCGCCGCCCGGACGGCCCGGTCGGCGTTGGCCCGCGCCCGCGCCGCTGCGGCGACCGCCTCCTGGGCTTCCGCGCCGGCCGCGTTGGCGTACCGGACGGCGTCGTCATTGGCGGCCGCTGCCGCCATGGCGTGCTGGGCCGCGGACTGGGCGGATTCGATGGCTTTCTGGCCGTTCTCCAGTGCCTTGGCCGCCGCTTCCACGTGGCCGGCGAAGTCGCGCGCCTCCTGGGCGACCGCGTTGGCTGCCTGCGCCGCCTGCCGTGCGATGTCCGCCTTGTCGGCGTCCACGGACGCCTCGGCTGCCGCCCGATAAGCCACGGCGGCTTTCTGGTTGGCCTTCGACGCCATCTGCGCCGCTCGTGCCGCCGCGGTGGCAGCGGCTCGCGCCGCCCGGTTCGCCGCCGCCGCGGCCTCGACGGCCACCTGCGCCGCCTCGGCCGCCTTCTGCGCAGCCGTCGCCGCCCGCTTGGCCTGCGCCTTCGCCTCGGCCATGTTGTCACGCGCGGCCTCGGTCGCCTTGGCGGCCTCCGCCGCCGACCGGCGCGCCGCGGCTGCGGCGTCCTTGGCGCGGTCGGCCTCACTGGTGGCGCCGGCGGTCTCCTGCGCGGCCAGCTCACCGGCCGCCCGCGCCTGGCCGAGCAGCTCTTCCAGCGTCGCGGTCTCATCGTCGCGCGCCGACGCCACCGCCCAGCCGTAGGCGAGGAACGCCTCCAGCGCCTCCGGCGTACCGGCGTCCAGTGCCTTCTGGCCCGCGGCGCGGACTTGCGGGCCACCGGTGGCGATGGCCTGGTTGACGCGCAGCCGCTGGTCGGTGTTCCACTGCGTCTGCCAGCCCGACTCCAGGAACTCCCGCAGCGCCTGAGTGTCCCCTGAGTCCAGTACGGCCTGCGCCGCCTGCTTGACCTGGTCGCCACCGGCGCTCATCAGCTGGTTCACCGACACCCGCACGTCGATGTCCGACGGGCCCTGCCACCCGCTCTCCAGGAACGTGGCGATGGCGTTCTGATCGCCTGCCGCGTCGGCGTCCAGGGCGGCCTGAGCCTTCGCGCGTAAGGCGGGACCGCCGCTGCTGATGACGCTCGCGACGTTGTCGCGCTGGTCGAGACGCTGGGCCTGGCGCCATCCTTCGGTCAGGAACGCGCTGACCTGCTCGTCCGAGCCCAGCAGCGCCGCCTCAGCCGCTAATCGGACCTGCGGGCCGCCCTCCTGCCAGGCCGTCACCACATGGGAGCGATCGGCGGCGACCGCCTGCTCGGCATGTGCCGGCGGCACCCCCAGGAGACCGGCCAGCAGCGTCAGGGCCGCGAGCGCCGCGATCACCACCTGGCGGCGCGTCGCACCTGGGCGTGTTCGTCCCTTCATGACCGGTGTCCATGCACGCACGTTCAGCCTCCGTCACCGTTCGAGCACCTCGGGGAGCGCTGAAGATCGCCATCCATTCAGCACGGGCGGAGTGTCACACGACGCTCAAATACCGGGCAATCCCAAAAATAGGCGGATATACCGCCTGCATACCGCGTCTCTCTAGCCTCGCTTCGTACCCGCGGATCGCACGGGCCTAGGGAGTCACCGGAGGTTTGTGATCATGATTTCCGCACCACGCTGGATGACGCTCGGCGTCGTCGCGGCGCTGGCAGCGTCCTTATCCGTAGCCGCCGGGACGACGCCGGCCGGCGCGTCCGCGATCTCGCCGCCGTCGCTGGTGGACGACGGCGTCCACCCCTACCCCGGCGCGGCGGAGATCCTGGCGGCTCAGAACGTCAGGCTGATCTCCGGCGACGGCCACATCCTGCTGGCCGACTGCGCCACGCCGGCGCAGGGCGACATCGGACTGCTGAAGATCTGGACGACGGACGAGGCCATCGGCGCTGACGGGATCGGCCGGGTCTGCTTCAAGGTCACCGCGTCCGGCGGCGTACTGAACCTCGAAGTCCCCGGCGTGTTCGAGATCCGCGGCGACGGCCAGCGTGAAGGCACCGGTCACCAGGTGACCGCCAAGCTGCGCGACGACGACGGCGAGCAGCACACCGTCGACGTGGACCCGGACGGCAGCACGCAGGTGGGCCTCGGCGCGGACCCGGAGGCGTCCCCGACCATGCTGCTGCAGCTACGCGCCGGCAGCGGCCTCGCGCCGGGCACCGGCGAGCACGCGGCGGTCGGCAAGCTCGGCACCGCCGGCCGCGAGTGCACCGCGACGCTCGTCGCGCCACGCTGGGCGCTGAGCGCCGCGAGCTGCCTGGCCACCGATCCGAGTCAGCCCCTGCTGGACGAGGGCGCGCCGTCCGCCGCGACCCATGTCGCGTTCCCCGGCAAGTCCGCCGTCAAGGTCGACTGGCTCAGCCCGCGTCCCGGCCGCGACGTCGTCCTCGCCCGGCTGGCCGCCCCGATCGACGGGATCACCCCGCTGACGCCGGCCGCCACCGCTCCCACCGGGGTCGAGCTGGTCGCCGTCGGCCACAGCCGCACCGCCGTGACGGACACCGACTGGACCACCGACCGGCAGCAGAGCGCACGGATCACCTTCACCGCCGCCACCGCCACGACGCTGACCGCCGAAGCCGGCCCGCTGGTGTGCAGCGGGATGGCCGGCGCGCCCGTGCTCAACGGCGGCAAGCTGGCCGCCGTGCTCAGCCAGGCAGGCCAGGCCGGCTGCCCCGGCACCACCGGGAACGGCGGCGCCGTCACCGCCGCCCGCGCCGACGACCTCGCGATCTGGGTCAGTGCCATCACCAGCAGCACCGCGGACCACACCTGGACCCTGGCCGACGCCGCCCTGGGAGCAGCTGTCGGCACCACTGCCGACAGCGCCTTCACCGGGGCAGGCCTCCCGCTGACCGCCACCGCCGGCGCGACCTGGAAGACTGGCGACACCCGCAGCCCGGCCGTCGAGCTCAACGGCACCACCGCGGCCCTCTCCGCCGGCGGCCCCGCCGTCGTCACCGACGCCGACTTCAGCCTCAGTGCCTGGGCCAAACCCGCCGCCGCCGGCGGCACTGTCCTGTCGCAGGACGGCGTCAACACCGCCGGGTTCAAACTCTGGGCCGAGAACGGAGCCTGGCGCTTCGCCATGAGCCGGTCCGACGTGGCCGCCCCCGTCTGGGACACCGCCGTCGCACCCGCGGGCAGCGCTCCGGCGGGCGCCTGGTCGCAGGTCGGCGTGACGTACAAGGCCGCCACCGGCGTCGCGATCCTCTGGGTCAACGGGCGCAACGTCGCCAGCGTCCGCCACACAGTGAAGTGGAAGGCCGCAGGCGCGCTGCGCGCGGGCGCCCACAAGACCGGCGCCGCCGGCCTCGGCGGCCACTTCAAGGGTGTCCTGTCCACTCTCCAGACCTGGAACCGGCTGTCGGTCACGCCCACGCCGAACGATCACGACTTCGACGGGGACGGGCGTAACGACGTCGTCATCACCGACGCGGCCGGGGACCTGTGGATGTATCCGAGCCAGGGCGGCACGGGACTGTCCACCGTGAGCGGCGCCAATCGGGTGAAGATCGGCAGTGGGTGGGGGGCGCTGAAATGGATCGTCACCGACTGGGATGCCGATGGGCTGGCCGATGTCGTGATGAAGGACTCTGAGGGCGATCTGTGGATGTATCCCAACCGGAACGGACAACTCGTTTCTGGGGGGAGGAAGCAGATCGGTACCGGGTGGGGCAACTATGTGCACGCCGCCGGGAACGCCAACAGCACGCCGGCCGCTGACCTGTTCGGCGTCAACAACGGCAACGGCGCGCTGTACTACTACCCCGATGGGGGTGGCAAGACGGTGATCGGCAACAGTGGGTGGACCGGTTTCCGCGTCTTTCCCGCCGACTTCAGCGGTGACGACCGCGCGGATGTCATGGCGATCGATACGTCTGGTGAGCTCTGGTTCTACGCCAACACGAGCCAGAACGGGGTTGCTCTTGCCGCTCGTACGCAGTCCGGTACCGGCTGGAGCAGTTACAAGGTCGCGGCCATGGATCTGAGTGGTGACGGCAGGACCGACCTGGTCGCGCTCGACGGTAGTGGCAATCTGTGGGTCTATCCCGGCAACGGCAGTGGTCGTCTCGGCAGCCGGTTCCAGATCGGGGCTGGGTGGACGGTCAACGCCATCGGCTGATCAGGTGATGGCGTCTGGTCGGCCCGGGATGGCGTGCCATGCGCGGGCCGACCCTGACGACACCGGCTCAGGCCGGGGCGGGGGCGGAGCGGGGCGAGCGCTTCGGCCACGTGGCCGGACCAGCGGGTGATCACCGCTTAAGCTGCTGGCGGAGCGAGATCCGGTTGCCGTCCGGGTCCACCGCCTCGATGCGGACGCCGAACGGATAGTCCACGGGCTCGGGCTCTTCGAAGGTGACGCCGCGCCGGCGCATGCTCTCGAAGTCCTTGCGCAGGTCGTCGGATTCGAGGATCAGCGGGCCGGGCGCGCCTTCCTTGCCCGGCTGTCCGGCGGCCGGCGCATGTGACCACAGAAGGATCTGCACCGGGGTGCCGGGAACGCCCACGGTGAGGAAGCGTCCATCAGGGCCGGAGTAGTCGGCTCGCTTCTCCAGGCCCAGCCCCTCGGTGTAGAACTCCAGCGCGCGGTCCTGGTCGGTGACGTAGACCGTGGCGTACATGATGTTGTGCAGCATTCTGTCCCTCAGTTCACTCGTTTTCGGTGTTGTCCCTATGACGAGTGCCGGTGGGAGGAGGTAACAAAACCGGGGCGGTGTTGCTCACGGTGCGGTTGGGCCGGAGAGGAGGCCCACACCGCCAGCAGATCCAGTTCGATCATTTTCGGACGGCTGTGGAGAATCCGGCGGGGTCTGCTTCGTGGACGGTGTGCCCGGTGGGAAGCTCCACGAGTGGCGAGCCAGTCGTCCCAGGTTTCCCGTTCAGCTGCGTCACGGCAGTCATCCTGGCAGTGATGGCGGGAACGGCACGGGAGATCGTACGAGCCGGAATGTGGTTGCGCTGGAGCGTCGCCACCTCCTATCTTGGAATAGTCGTTCCAGGATAGGAGGTGGCGGGATGCCCGACGTCAAACACTTCGACCCCGATGTGACGCTGGACCAGGTGGTGAACCTGTTCTGGCAGCGAGGGGCCGACACCACCGGCATAGCCGACATCGTCCAGACAACAGGGCTGAGCCGCTCCAGCCTGTACGCCACGTACGGCGGCAAGGCCCAGCTGCACGCCGCCGCACTGGACCGCTACCTGCAGCGACAGTCGCGCCCGGTCTTCGAGGCGCTGGCCGCCGACGACCGGGGCGTGCCGGCCATCGCCGCGTTCTTCGAGCGGCTGGTGGCGGCGCGGTGTTCGGGCGAACACGCCCGCTGGGGATGCCTGGTCACCAACACCCACGCCACGGCAGGCGGCGGGTCGCCGGAGATCCGGGAGATTCTGGACCGTCACCATGATGCGCTGCGGGCGGCGATGCGTGCCGCGCTGGAGGTGGCGCGGGCGAAGGGGCAGATCAGGGCCGGTCTGGAGCTGGGGGCTGCCGCCGAGGCGCTGACGTTGCAGGCTTATGCGGTGAATCTTCGCTCGCGGGCCGGGGCCGAGGCGGGCGTCCTTATGGAAGGTGTTCGCGCTGTTCTTGATGGTTTTGTCGCTACTGAGGAGAAGTGATGAGCGGTTTCCGTACTTATGACGAGAGCGACGCGCCCGAGGCGGCGCGGCCGATGCTGGAGGCGGCGAAGCAGCGGATGGGGTTCGTGACCACGCTGAACGGGGTGATGGCCGAGTCGCCGGAGCTGCTGGCCGGCTACAACGCGCTGGCCGAGCAGTTCGGCAGGTCGTCGTTGCGGGCGGCGGCCAAGCAGGTGGTGCTGATCACGGCCAGCGTGGCCAACGGTTGCGAGTACTGCGTGGCCGCGCACTCCACCCTGGCATTGCGCGCCCGGGTGCCGGCCGAGGTGGTCGAGGCTCTGCGGGCGGACCGGCCGCTGGACGACGAGGCGCTGGAGGCGGTGCGCCGCCTGACCCGCGCGATGGTGGTGCGGCGCGGGTGGGTGGACGAGGCCGAGGTCGAGGCGTTCCTGGCCGCCGGGCACACCCGCCGTCAGGTGCTGGACGTCGTGCTCGGCGTCGGCATGAAGACGCTGTCGAACTACACCAACCACCTCGCTTGTACGCCGCTGGACCCGGCCTGGGCCGGGCAGGAGTGGATGCGGGAACCGGCGGCGGGCTGATCCGCGCCCATGGTCAGGGGCGGACGAACGCTTCGCGGGCCGCGTGCGCCCCGGCCCGGATGACGCACTCCTTGACGTGGTCGTTGATCAGGCCCATCGCCTGGAGGAACGCGTACACGGTGGTCGGGCCGACGAACTTCCAGCCCCGCTTGCGCAGGTCCTTCGACAGCGCGACCGAGGCAGGGGACGTCGAAACGGTCTGCGGCGAGGGCAGCTCGCCGGCGTCGGGCTCGTAGCGCCAGACGTACGCCGCCAGGCTGCCCTCCCGCTCGATCAGCTCCTCGGCGCGGCGGGCGTTGTTGACGACGGCCTCGATCTTGCCCCGGTGGCGGACGATTCCTGCGTCCTTCAGGAGACGTTCGACGTCGTTGTCGCCGAAGCGGGCGACAGCGGAGAAGCCCGCGAAGGCGGCGCGGAAGTTCTCCTGTTTGGCCAGGATGGTGCGCCAGCTCAGGCCTGACTGGAAGCCTTCCAGGCTGAGCTTATCGAACAGGCGCCTGTCGTCGGCGACGGGGAACCCCCACTCGGCGTCGTGGTAGGCGAGGAACTCGGGGGCGCCGCCGCTCCACGGGCAGCGCGGCCGGCCGTCCGGGCCGGGGAACGGAGCCGTCACAGCAGGAAGGCCAGGCGCTCGTCCGCCATGCCGGGCGCGACCTCGATGATCTCCGCGCGGACGACGTTCCCGGCCACGAAGGGGTCGTCGTTCACGCGCTTCTCCAGCTCCGCGAGCGAGACGCCGTGCGCCAGCACCGCGCCGCCGGGACCGGGCTTGATGCTGCCGACCAGCAGGAACACGCCGTCGTCCAGGCCGCGTCTGATCCACTCCTGGTGTCCGCTCAGGTGGGCGCCGGCGGCGTCCTTGTTCTCGGCGAGGCGAAGCAGGACCACGAACATCTGATCTCTCATTTCACGTAGGCGCTCAGCCAGCCGCGCATCCGGTCGACTTCGCGCCGGACGAACTCCTCGTCGCGGAAGGCCTGGGACAGCACGGCGACGCCCTGGCTGAAGGCGAGCACGTGCATGGCCAGGTCGTCGGCCTGCTCGGCGGGCACCAGCAGGGCGAACTGCTCGCGCAGCCAGTCGCGGAACAGCGTGAACAACTGCTGCGCCTGGTCGCGCATGGCGTGGTCGAGCTTGGCGAGCTCGGTGTTCAGGGTGCCCACCGGGCAGCCGTACTGCTGGATGTCGGCGCCGTTGGTCAGCACGATCTCGACGAACCGCAGGATGCGGCCCTCGGGGGTGGCCTGCTCGGTCTCCCACTGCTCCAGCGTCCGGCGGGTGTTCGCGAGGCGGGCTTCGATCACCGCGTCCAGGATCGCGTCCTTGGACTTGAAGTGGTAGTAGAAGTTGCCGCGCGACAGGCCGACCGTCCCGGCGATGTCGGCGAACGAGGTGTGCTCGTAGCCGCGCTGGTAGAACAGGCGGTCGGCGGCTTCGACGATCTGCTCACGAGTTGCTGCGCCACGCACCGGGCTCTCCTCTAGGACGCTTGACCTAGGGGACTCTAGGTCAAGCGTCCTAATGGCGTCAAGGGTGCGGTCAGTCCCAGCCCAGCCGCTGTTCCAGCAACGCCTGCTGAGCCGGGTTGGCGGTCAGCTCCAGCGCCCGCTCGTCAGCCCGCCGCGCCTCCTCGTCGCGGCGGAGGTCGCGCAGCAACTCGGCGCGGGTGGCGTGGAAGAGCGGATACCGCTCCAGCGCGTCCCCAAGATCCGTCAGCTCGGCCAGGGCCGCCTCAGGGCCTTGGACGTGCCGCAGGGCGACGGCCCGGTGCAGCCGCGTGACGGGAGAGGGCGCCAGGTGCAGCAGCATGTCGTACAGCACCAGGATCTGCGCCCAGTCGGTCTCCGCGAACGTCCCCGCCTCGGCATGGCAGGCCACGATCGCCGCCTGCACCTGGTACGGACCCGGCCGCCGGTGGGCGCGGGCGGCCCGCGTGAGCAGCGCCGTGGCCTCGGCGATGGCCTGCCGATCCCACAGGCCGCGGTCCTGGTCGGGCAGCAGCACCAGCCGGCCGTCCCGATCGAAGCGGGCCGCGCCACGGGCTCGATGCAGCCGGATCAACGCCAGCAGCCCGGCCGCCTCCGGCTCCCTGGGCACCAGGTTCGCCAGCAGCGCGGCCAGCCATTCGGCGTCGTCGACCAGGTCGCGCGCCTGCGCCCGCTCGGCCGTACTGGACAGGTAGCCCTCGTTGAACAGCAGGTAGATGACCGCCAGCACCTCGTTCACGCGCCGGGGCAGCTCCTCCTCGGCCGGCATGCGGTACGGGATCCCGGCCTCGCCGATCTTCCGCTTGGCGCGCGTGATCCGCTGCGCCACCGTGGCCTCGGGCATCAGGAACGCGGCGGCGATCTGCGCGGTGGACAGCCCGCACACCACCCGCAGCGTGAGCGCGATCTGCGCCGCCCGCGACAGCGCCGGGTGGCAGCAGGTGAAGATCAACCGCAGCCGGTCGTCGGACGCGGCGGGCGCCTGCCAGGTGAGCTGGGCGAGCTTGCTCCGGTACGTCGACTCGCGGCGCAGCACGTCCAGCCCGCGCCGCCGGGCCACGGTGAACAGCCACGCGTCCGGCCGCTCCGGGACGCCCTCCGACGGCCAGCGCCGCAACGCGATCTCCACGGCGTCCTGCACCAGGTCCTCGGCGGCGGAGAAGTCGCCCAGCAACGACACCAGGGACGCGGCCAGGCGGCCCGCGTGCTCGCGTACCACGCGGGCCAGCACCTCCTGGCTCACGTCGTGCTCACGTTCCACGCGGGCCAGCACCTCCCGGCTCACGTGAGCGCTCACGAACGTCAGCGCTCACGAGACGGGACGGATCTCCACGACGGGGCAGGCCGGCCACGAGCGGGCCATCTTCAGCACCTCGTCCAGGTCGGCCACCTCGACCTCGGCGAACCCGCTCACCACCTCCTTCCCCTCCACGAACGGCCCGTCGGTCACCACCGGCTCCCCCTCGCCCAGCCGCATCGTGGTGGCGGTGTGCACCGGCGCCAGGTGCGTGTGGTGGGTGATCTTGTCGGCGTGGTCGGCGAACCACCGCATCACCGCCGCGTAGGCCGCCTGCTGCTCCAGCTCGCCCATCGCCTCCAGCTTCCGGGCGAACTCCTCGGTCTCGACGAACATCAGCACGTACTTCATGGCGGAAAATCCCTTCTGCTGGTCAGCGGGCCGGGAGCGAGGCGTACAGGTCGATGCCGTTCCCGTCCGGGTCGGCCACCGTCGCGTACCGCATGCCCCAGAACGCGTCGAACGGCTCGGCGATCCCTCGGTATCCGGCTTGCGTGAGTTCGGCGTGCTTGGCGTCCACTTCGGCGGGGGTCTCGAACTCGAAGCACAGCAGCGTACGCGGCCCGCCGGTCGGCGCGGTCCAGCCGGGGAGGAACGGGGTGCGGAAGGCTTCGGTGTCCAGCATGACGTGCAGGCCGTTCGGGAGGTCGCAGGCGGCGTGGTCGGGGGAGTGGTCGTCGAGCTTGAAGTCCAGGCCGAGGTGGGCGTAGAAGGCGATCGAGGCGTTCAGGTCGGACACCACGATGTCGATGGTGTTCAGGGTGGGATTCATGACGGGCTCCTTCGAATTCCGATCGTTGTCCCTCACCACACAGACGATCCGCCGAGCCCTCGATACGACATGGCCGGCACACCATCAGTACGGGCCGAGCCCCCACGACCTGACGGAAGCGTCGTAGCCGCTGGAAAGAAATGATGTCGGCGCCGTCACGACGCCGGCCGATGGCCACCGTCCACACCGGATCGGTATGACCGCGCAGAATGCGCAGCAGCCGGCGCGGAAAATGGGTGTTCTGTCTTTTCTGCTTCCCACGGCCAAGGTGCCAGCCTGGGCCCGTACCTGAATCGGCGCCCCTAATCGCTCACCCGTGTTGGGGCGAAGTCGTGGGAACGGCCGATGGATACAGGAGAATGGCAAGTAATGCCGGTCAGGAAGTCATCCACATGGGAGCCTCAATTCCCGTCGTCGGGTGAGGAGCACGATAGCGATCCGAGGCGCGGGGAATGCGGGAAGATCGGGAACATGCCGATCTCGATGCCGTCCATGGACCGATGCCCTTTCTGCGACTACCTCGCCGGACTGCACCCCGTCACCATCCTGGAGCGCGGGGAGCAGGTCGCCATCCTGGTGACCCGCTGGCAGCGAGGACAGGGGCACGTGCTGGTGATTCCGGTCGCGCACCGTCCGACGGTCATGGACGTGGCCCCGGCCGAGGAGCGGCAGCTGATGAGCGCTGTGCGGCGGGCGGCCCAGGCCATCATGGCCGCGTACGACCCCGGCGGCATCGCCGTCTGGCAGAACAACGGGGTGGCCGCGCACCAGAACGTTCCCCATGCGCACTTCCATGTGGCGGGCACCCTGCCCGGTGGCGGCACGCGGTCGGGTGAGGTGCCGTCCGTCGGCCTCGACGAGACCGATGCGATCGCCGAGCGCCTCAGCCCGCACCTCTGAGCGTTGTGATGTCGGATCACGATCTGACATAGGGTCCCGCCGCCCGGTATGGACCGTTGATGATCGGGTAAGCCGCGCGTTATGTCTCATTCGCGTGGTGAGGGCTGGTTACTGGCAGGTCGGTACCGGCTGCTGGCCGAGCTCGGGCAGGGCGGCATGGGGAAGGTCTGGCGGGGCCACGACGAGCTGCTCGATCGTCCGGTGGCCGTCAAGGAGGTCGCGCTCGACCAGCGCCCGCAGTCCGAACGCGAGACGCTGCTGAGCCGGACCATGACCGAGGCCAGGCTGGCTGGCAGGTTGAGCCACCCGAACATCACCACGGTGTACGACGTGGTCGAAGCCGACGGGCGGCCGTGGATCGTGCTGCAGCTCATCTCGGCGCCCACCCTGGCCGACGTCCTCGACCGCGAAGGCCCGTTGCCGCCCGTCACGGTGGCCCGGATCGGGCTCCAGATCCTGGACGCGCTGAAGACCGCGCACGCCGCCGGCGTCGTGCACCGCGACGTCAAACCGGCCAACATCCTGCTGGACGATGGCCGGCGCCACGCGGTGCTGACCGACTTCGGGCTGGCCACCAGCCTGGAACGGCCCTCGGACGTCACCGACGCGGGCATCGTGGTCGGCACCCCGGCCTACATCGCACCCGAGCGCGCCCGGGGCGGCCCGCCGAGCCCGCAGACGGACCTGTGGTCGCTGGGGGTGACGCTCTACACGGCGGTCGAGGGGCGGCCTCCGTTCGAGGAGGGTTCGGTCCTGGCCACCATCAGCGCCGTTCTCACCACCGACCCGGCGCCCTCCAAGCGGGCCGGGGCTCTGGCACCGCTCATCGCGGGCCTGCTGAGCAAGGATCCCGCCGATCGTCCCGGCGTCGATGAGGCACGCCGGCGGTTGCGGCGCGTCGTGGACGCCGTCCCCGACGCGGTACCGCAGACCGGCACCTTCGCGCCTCCTCCTGGTGTGATGCCTGCTTGCGCGCCGGGGGCCGCGAGGTCGGTGGCCACGAGGTGGTTCCGCCGTGAGCGTGTCCGGCATGTCACGCTCGTCGGCGTGCTGGTCGCCGGTGCCGTGGTTGCCTGGGCCTGGCCTCATGACGTTCCTGATCGTGTCGCCGAAGCGCCTGCCACGGGAGCGCCGGCCCCGCCGCCCGATGAGGAGCGGACGAGGCCGGCCGGTGTGCTGGAGGCTCGGCCCGTCGTGGTGCGACGTCGCGGCGGGGAGGCAGCGCCGCGGGTGGCGGGGACCTCCGCGGTCTCGCTGCCGCCTGGTCAGGCCAAGAAGACCGGGCATGCCCCGCCGGGGCTCACTGTCTCTCATCCCGGGAAGGGGAAAGGCCGTAAGTAACGCGTCGTTGCCACCACGCCCAGGTGGCATCGGGGGATGTGGGTGCCGATGGTGAAGTTCGCCGGAAGTAGTACAGGTCGGTGGGTCGGATCAGGGCGTACAGGTGTGGCCTGGCCCACGGCGCCAAGCCGGCGAGAGCCCGCTGCAGCCGTCGGCGGGGCGCATCACCGCTGCACTCATCGCACTCACACCGGCGCAGCAGACGCTCGGCGGTCCCGGGCAGCGCTGCCTCCTGCCAGGCGATCAAGGCGGAAGCCACCGCGCCCGGCCACATGCTGGTGTGTTCGAGCCTGATCACGGCTGTCATCGGCCGGCGGCCGAGCCCCGGCACCTGATGGATCACGGCTCTGTGGGTGCCGCACGCCGGCCCGCGCGTACGGACCTCGGAAGGGCGCCTACGCGGCATGGCCCTTTCTGATCGAAGACATGGGGACGATGGTGACAGCAAGGGGTCAGATTTGTCCAAGACCCCGCGGAGAGGGTGCGTGGTAGCTTCCGGCCAGACGAGCCAGGAAGGGCCGAAGCCATGACCCACGAAGAGCAGAGCCGGGCCTCCGCATGGGTCAAGGCCTGGAAGGTGCTGGAGCCGGTGACGGACCTGGTCACGCCCATGGCGGTACGGGTGGCGGCCACGTTGCGGCTGACCGATCTGATGGCCGGTGACGTGGTGGCCGTGGAGGAGCTGGCCCGGCGGGCTGGGGCGGATGCGGATGCGCTGGGGCGGTTGCTGAGGTTGCTGGCCTGCCGCGGGGTGTACGTCGAGGAGGAGCCGGGAAGGTTCGCCGTCAACGAGCCCGCCGCGTTACTGGCGTCGGACCATCCCTCGCAGATGCGGAGGCGGCTGGACCTGGACGGGTTCGGCGGGCAGATGGATCTGGCGTTCACCGGGCTGCTGCACACCGTGCGCACCGGGGAACCGGCGTGGGAGACGGTGTTCGGGGCGCCGTACTGGGATCATCTGGCCGCGAACCCGGCGCTGAGCGCGTCGTTCGACGAGATGATGGCCACGGGCGCGGATTATGTCGCCGACCTGGTCGAGGGGTACGACTGGTCGCGGGTGCGGCACGTGGTGGACGTCGGCGGCGGCAGCGGCGTCTTCGTCGCCGAGGTGCTGCGGGCCCATCCCGAAGTCAGGGCCACGCTGGTGGAGCTGCCCGGGACGGTGGAGCGGGGGCGGCGGTATCTGGCCGGGCTGGGGCTGGAGGGGCGGTGCGCGTTCGCCGGGCAGAGCTTCTTCGAGCCGCTGCCCGCCGGAGGCGACGTGTACGTGCTCAAACGGGTCGTGCACGACTGGGGCGATGAAGAGGCGCTGAAGATCCTGCGCCGATGTGGTGAGGCGGCCGGGCCGGGCGGGCGGGTGGTCGTGATCGAGACGGACGATGATCCGGCGATGCTGGCCGAGATGAGTCTGCGGATGCTGGTGCTGAGCGGCGGGCGCGAGCGGAGCGCGGCCGGCTACCGGGCGCTGGTGGAGGAGGCGGGGCTGGAGGTGGTCGGTGTTCGCCGTACCCCGCTCGGGCACGTGATCATCGAGGCCGGCGCAGGAAGCGCCACAGCACGTACGCCTGCAGCAGCCCCGCCCCCGTGAGCAGCCCGACGAGCAGCACGGGATCGTCGAGCGGGGGCGGGACCACGTCCCACCCCCACCAGATGAGCGGCCCGAGGGGGAAGGTGACCACCATGAGGGCGACGCCGGACAGCAGGATCGGGTCCTGCACGGTGAGCAGGGTGATCGCTGAGACGGCGCCGAGGAGCAGCACGAGGGCTGCGTACGCGATGGCGAGGGTCGCCGCGACCCGCCGCCCGTTCCGGTCGTTCGTCATGAGTTAAGTGAGGATAACGAGTCGCTGGGTTGCGCGCGTCATCGCGACGTACCGGTCGACGGCGCCTTCGATGCCCTCGCCGAAGGACGCCGGATCAACGAGGACGACCAGGTCGAACTCGAGGCCCTTCGACAACGACGGCGTCAGTGACCGCACGCGGGGCGTCTCCTCGAACGCCGGATCGCCGATGACGCAGGCGGTGCCGTCGGCGTGGGCGGCGAGCCAGGTGCCGAGGATCGAGGTCAGGTCCGAGGTGGAGCCGTGGGTGACGGGGACGCCGGTGGCGCGGATGGAGGTCGGGACGTTGGCGTCCGGGAGGGCGGCCCTGATGACGGGCTCGGCCTCCGCCATGATCTCCTCGGGGGTGCGGTAGTTGACGGTGAGCGAGGCGAGGGTGACCTGGTCGAGGCCGATCCGCTTGAGCCGGTCCTCCCACGACTCGGTGAAGCCGTGCCTGGCCTGCGCCCGGTCCCCGACGATGGTGAAGCTCCTGGACGGGCAGCGTTGCAGCAGCATCTGCCATTCCGCGTCGGTGAGCTCCTGCGCCTCGTCCACGACGACGTGCGCGAACGGGCCGGCGAGCCGGTCGGGGTCGGCGGCGGGCAGGGCGTTCTCGTCCACCAGGCTGTTGCGCAGGTCCTCGCCGCGCAGCATGGTGACCAGGCCCTCGCCGTCGTCGTCGGCTTCGAGGAGGTTGTCGACGACGTGTGACATGCGTTCGCGTTCGGCGGCGATGGAGGCCTCCTGGCGGCGCCTGCGCCGGGACGTCTCCGGGTCGCCGAGCCGCTGGCGGGCGGCGTCCAGGAGGGGCAGGTCGGAGACGGTCCAGGCGGCGGGGTCCGCGCGCTGGAGGCGCCGGATGTCGTCCGGGGCGAGCCAGGGGGCGCACATGCGCAGGTAGGCGGGCACGGACCAGAGGTCCCCGACGAGGTCGGCGGCCTCGATGATCGGCCACGCGCGGTTGAACGTGGTCAGCAGCTCCCTGTTGCGCAGGAGGGACTTGCGGAGCAGGTCGGGGGAGATGTCCTCGTCGTCGTGCTTGTCGGTGAGGATCGTGATCAGTTCCGCCCAGATCTGGTCGCGCGCCTCGTTGTGCGGGGTGCCGGGGTCGGGCGCGGCGAACGCCTCGGCCCAGTCCTCGGCGCTCAGCCAGATGTCGGCGAAGTGGGTGGTGACGGTCATGCCCTTGGCGGGCGGGTTCTCGTAGAACTTGACGGCCGGTTCGATCGCCTTCACCAGGTCCGCGGAGGCCTTCAGCCGTGCCACCTCAGGGTCGGTCTCGACCGTGGCCGCGGCCCCTTCGGTGACGAGGTCGCGCAGGGTGCACGTCTGCACGCCCTCCTCGCCCAGGCTGGGCAGGACGTCGGCGACGTAGGCCAGGTACGGCTGGTGCGGGCCGACGAACAGCACGCCGCCGCGGCGGTGACCGAGGCGGGGGTCGGAGTAGAGCAGGTAGGCGGAGCGGTGCAGGGCGACGACGGTCTTGCCGGTGCCGGGGCCGCCGTCCACGACGAGGGCGCCGCGCGATCCGGCGCGGATGATGGCGTCCTGGTCGGCCTGGATGGTGGCGAGCACGTCGCGCATCCGCGGCGAGCGGCTGCTGCCCAGGCTGGCGATGAACGCGGACTGGTCGTCGAGCGCGGCGTGCCCCTCGACGCCGTCCGCGGTGAACACCTCGTCCCAGTAATCGCTGATCAGCCCGCGGGTCCAGCGGTAGCGGCGGCGGCTCGCCAGGCCCATGGGGTTGCCGTGGGTGGCGCCGAAGAACGGCTCGGCGGCGGGGGAGCGCCAGTCGAGCAGCAGGCGGCGGCCCTCGCTGTCGGTGAGGCCGAGGCGTCCGACGTAGACGGGCTCGGGGTCGTCCTCGCCGACCATGTGCCCGAGGCACAGGTCCAGCCCGAAGCGGCGCAGCGCGCGCAGCCGGGAGGTCAGGCGGTGGATCTCCAGGTCCCGGTCGAGCGCCTGGCGGCCCGCGCCGCCAGGGGCCTTCCGCTCGGCGTCGAGGCGCTCGGACAACTCGGCGATGGCCTGGTCGAGGCTCTGCGCGATGGCCGCGAAGTGCCGCTCGTCGCGGCCGATCAGGGCGGGGTCGGCCTTGGGGGCGAGGTGTTCGGGCAGGTTGAACGCGCTGGTGGGCAGCGGTGGCACGGTCGGCGGCTCCGATCTCGGTGGTACGTGGCGGTGGCCACGGCCGTTGATTCTGCGCCATGACCGGGGTCTTGCCGCAAGCCCCCCGGTGCGCTATACGTTAAGAGTGGCAAGCGGCGTACGTTCCGCTTGCCGTTTTTTGTTGCCCCATGTCCATACAGCCACGCCTATCACGGCGACGAGCGGCAGCACGGGCCACCACGGCACAGCCCAGGCGGCGGCCGTGGCCTTGACGGCGGTGAGCGGCGCGACCGAGTTCGCGGCGTCCGTGAGCAGCGGGACGAGCTCGATGGTTCCCGTCAGGCGCAGCATGGGGTGCACGCCGTGCACCGGCACGGAGACCTTCCAGGTGTCGCCCGGCAGGAGCTGGGGCGAGTCGCCGATGGGATCGGCGCGGACGCCGGAGACGGTGACCGTCTGGCGGGCGGTGAGCGCGGTGTTGCCGGTGTTGTGGATCGTGTACGTGACCGTGGCGTCGCCGCCGCCCGCGTACGTCACCTGAGGGTCCCGCACGGACAGGCCGGGTTCGAGTGCGCCGCCCACGCGCAGCCTGATCCTGATGCCGAGACGCTCGGCGCCGCCTGGGGGCGAGGTGACGATGCCGCCCAGGTACTCGCCGGGCGCGGCGTCCTGCGGGAGGGTGAGCGTGAACGGCACCTCGGTGGTCTCGCCGGGCGGGACGGTGACGTCGGCCGTGGCCAGGTGGACCCAGGCGCCCACCGCCGTCGGCCGGGAGTTCTGGGCACGCAGGTCGAGCCGGCCGTCCTGGGCGGTGAAGGCGTCGGCGGCGTACACCGACAGGTGGAGCGGGGCGGTGCCGGGGTTGGTGATCACGAGGCCGTCCGTGAGCCGGCCGCCCGGGTCGAGGGTGTAGCGGTAGTTCGGCCGGTCGGAGCCGAAGTCGTTGGCGGCGGTGCGGACCGTCCACGGTGTGTCGGCGGAGGCGGGGGTCGCCCACGGCACCGCGAGGCCGAGTGCGGCGAGCAGCGCCGAGGCGACGAGACGGCGGGCGATGGTGGCGGGCGGCATCGGATGATCCTCGTTGCGGTGGAGAAGGAGGGTGGTGGGGCGGCCGGGGCCACCCCACCGGGAGGCGGGTCCCCTACTGGAGCCAGGAGGACTCGCCCTTGTGGCCGTGATGGCCCTTGTCGTCGTACGGGCGGATGACCACCTTGTCGACCGCGGAGCCGACCGGCTGGGCGGCACTGGCGCCGCTGTCCGGGCCGCACCAGTCCTCCTGGCCCAGCTCGACGGCCGCGTTCGGGGCGGCGCAGGTGCCGCTGCGCAGGTTCTCCACGACCAGCTTGTCGTCGCGGACCTGCACCTTCACGTACGTGCGCACGTGCTCCTGGTTCTCGACCGAGTTGGCCCAGTGGCTCTTGGGGTTGAGCGGGTCGGGGCCGTAGTTCGGGTCCTTGGTCGTGTCAGGGGCGGTGAGGTTGTAGTACTTCGAGCCGGACGCGGAGTTGGCCGTCACGTAGACGACGCCGCCGGGGCCCTGGGTGACCTGCGCGGCGCCGGGCTTCTCGGCCGCGTTCGCCTTCTGCCCGTTCTTGATCAGGTAGCTGCGGGTGTAGGCGTGGTCGTGGCCCTGGAGGACGAGGTCCACGCCGAGGTTGGAGAAGGCCGCAGGGAAGTCCTTGCGGCGCTGGATGTTGTCGCTGTCGTTCGCGTGGCTGGCGGGCGAGTAGATCGAGTGGTGGTAGACGAGCACCGTGTACTTGGCGTCGTCGCCGTGCTCGTCGATGACCTTGGTGACGTAGTCGATGTGCGCGGCGTCGGCGCCGCTGGCGTAGGCGTTGCTGTTCAGGTCGATGAACAGCACGTCGTTGTACTCGTACCAGTAGTCGCCGCCCGAGCGGGTGGCCGCGTCGCCGTTGTAGTACGCCGTGGAACGGTCCGTGTTCGGCGTCCAGAAGTGCTGCTCGTACGCCTTGCCGCCGACGTCGTGGTTGCCGATGGTGGCGGCCCACGGGTACTGGCGCAGTTTGTCGGAGCCGAGGAACGCGTTCCACTGGGTCTCGTTGTTGGCGCTCTCGACCTGGTCGCCGCCGGAGACGAGCAGGGCGGCGTCCGGGTTGGCGGCGAGGGCGACGTTCAGGGTGTCGGCCCAGCCGGCGCCGTCCTTGGCCACGTCGCCCGAGGCGCCGATCTGCGGGTCGCCGAAGAACAGGAAGTCGAAGTCGCCCGTGAAGTCCTGCGTCTCGAAGGAGTACGTGGCGGACCAGGCGCCCTCGTGGCCGACCCGGTAGGAGTAGGCGGTCTTCTTCTTGAGGCCGTCGATGGTGGCGTGCGCGTTGTAGCCGCCGTTGACGGTGTTCGCGGTGAGGGTGGCCGCGAAGGTGGTGGCGTGCTTGTCGAACTGGCCGTGCTTGAGCTTGGCGGTCGGTACGACCTGGACCAGTTGCGGGGTGTCGGTCGAGGAGTACCAGGACACGGCGCGCTGCGACTCGTCGGCGCCCACGCCGAGGATGATGCCGGTGAGCGTCGTGGCGGTGTCGGCGTGGGCGGCGGTGGCCAGGCCGCTGCCGAGCACCGCGGTGATGCCCAGGACAGCGGCGGTGGCCCCCACGGCCACCCGTCGCCGGACCGGACCCAAGTCCTGTGTCCGATTTTCGAACTTCATCGGGTTCCGTCCAATTAAGGAGTGTTAAAGAGCTTTGTCACGGTTTCGGCCGTCAATGGCCTGGAAGTGAACGCCTTGTGGCTTCCGTCCGAAGATGTGATGAGTTCAAGCGCCCAGAACGCGCTGGACGAACCACACCAGCCCCATCACCGACACCCCCGCCGCGACCGCCCCTGTCGCCCACAGCCCCGCGACCGGCCGGCGGTGCCGCAACACGGCGAGCAGCGGGAAGACGGCCACGATGATCGCCAGTTGCACCGCCTCGATGCCCACGTTGAACACCACCAGCGACCACAGCAGCGTCCACGACAGGGGCTGGTCGATGCCCAGGGCCGCGGCGAAGCCGAGCCCGTGCACCAGGCCGAAGCAGAACACCACCGCCAGCCGCGTCCAGCCGGCCCGGTCCAGGCTCAGGCGGCCGGCGCGGTCGAGGTCGGTGGCGTGCGAGCGCCGCCGCCACAGCCGCCACAGGTGCCAGCCCGCCACGACCGCGATCGACAGGGCGATGACCGGCTCCACGACCGAGGCGGGCGCCTCGACGAGGCCGAGCGCGGCCAGCACGAAGGTCACCGAGTGGGCCAGCGTGAACGTGGTCGCCGCCAGCACGATCTCGCGCAGCCGGCGCGAGCCCGCGATGAGCGCCAGCAGGAACAGGAGGTGGTCCAGCCCGGTCAGCAGGTGCTCGGCCCCCAGCACGAAGAACTCCCGGAACCGCTCGGCCCACGACTGCTCCGTCGAGAACGACGGCCGCCGGGCGTCGAGCGCGGCGCTGCCCGAGGTCAGGTCGAGGTCGTAGGTGACCACCGTCTTGGTGTCGCGGACGTACTCCTCCGAGTCGGGGAACAGCGCGCTGCGCACCTCGTGGGCCCCGGACTCCGGGCAGGCGTGATCGAGGACCAGCAGCGCGTACGGGACGCCCTCGCGCTGCTCGATCTCGAAGCCGCCGTCCTGTGCGGGGGTGCACGCCCTGCCCTCGGCCGTGACGGAGAAGCGGCCGGTCACGTACGCCAGGATCGAGGCGGCGTGGGCTTCGAGCGCGGCGGCCTGCCGGGCGGGGTCGCCTGACTCGAACGCCGCCGTGCCGTCCTGGAAGAGGGGGTCGTCCTTGCGGGCGTCCGCTGCGGAGACGACGAGCAGGTCGTACTCCAGCCCGAGCGCGGAACGGACGTGCCCGGCGCCAGGCGAGGTGAGGTCGGCGTACACCGTCGAGGTGAACCCGTGGGCGAGAGCGGGGGCGGCGCTGAGCAGGACGGCCACGGCTACGGCGGCGACGGCACAGAGACGACGCCGGGCGGCGTGGAACATGTGACTCCTCTACGGTTGCCCACGCAATCTGCTCGGCCCGGATGAACGAATGCCGACTCGCTCGCGAATCATCGATGAACCACGCAGGGCGAAAATAACTCGCATCTCTACTGATTGGTCGCAATGAGGTAGAAATTAGGCGCCCTTCCCGCCGTCCTGGAGGAACCCCATGCGCTCCCGGCTCCTGGCCGCGGCAGCCGCGGTCGCCGTACTGATCAGCGGGTGCGGCGCGGGCGACGACTGGTCCGAGCCGCACGAGAAGCCGTCCGCCGCCGGCACCCTCGGCCCCGGGTTCCACGACCCCGCCACCCCGCCCTCGCCCGAGGCCACGATCACGCCGCGCCCCGGCTCCTGGGACGACGTCCGCCCGCCCGCCGGTTACCGGGTGGTCCTGCTCACCACCGGGCAGGACGCCCAGACGAAGACGCTGGTCAACGCGGTGACGGAATGGGCGGAGGCCGAGGACGCCAGCCTGCGGACCGTCACCGCCGCGGCGCCCGCCGAGTACGTCGAGCGCATCAGCGGCGCGATCGCGCTCAAGCCCGACCTCGTCATCAGCGCGGGGAACGCGCTCGTCGATCCCTTGGCGCTGGTCTCCGCCAGCCACCTCGACCAGCAGTTCCTGGTGGTCGGCGCCGAGCTGGCCGAGCCGACGGAGAACGTCACCGCCGCCGACTGGACCGGCGCTTCGTTCCGGGGGGAGGGGCTGGGCATGTCGTCGGCGTACGACCCGGCCAGCTTCACGCCAGAGCGGGCGGGGCGCGCGGTCAGGGCCGGGGTGGCGGCGGTGCTGAACGGGCTGACGGGCATCGTCGTCTGGCTCGACTGACGGCCTTGCGCGCGCTCGGCTCCCCGCGCGAGGCTCCGGCGGTCACCCCTTCAGGAGGGGCAGCCAGGTGCGTTCGGGGCAGACGCGCTCGATCTCCTCGCGCGGCAGCCAGTCGGCGCTGGTGCTCTCCGAGCCCGCCGGGGGCCGCGTCGGCGCGCCCGGCTCCGGCAGCACCGCGCGGAACATCGCCATGTACGCCAGCGACGGGTACCGGTAGCCGGCCGGCGGCGGCTCCAGCAGCTCGATGCGCTGCCAGGCGAAGATCGACAGGTCGGACGGCGGCAGGCGCAGGCCGGTCTCCTCGTACAGCTCCCTGGCCGCCGCCTGCGCCAGGGACTCGCCCGGCTCCAGGTGGCCGCCCGGGATGTCCCAGCCGCGGCCCGCCCGGTCCACGTACGTCATCAGCGTCCGGCCGCCGGAGTCCGACACGAACGCGAACGCCGACGTGGTCTGCTCCGCCGGGGGAAGGGTCTCGGTAAGGATCACGTCGAGGCGGTGCGCCACCGGGATCCAGGGCACCGTCCGCGTCGCCACCACAGAAGTCACCAGCTCACTCTGGTGGCGACGGGAAACGGATGTCAAAACGGCTCATAGACCTCGGCGCAGCGCCCGGTTGCCCAGGTAGAGGCCGATCGCGGCGATGGCGCAGGCGGCGGCGGTGCCGTACAGGATGGCGGGGTTCGCCAGGTCGCCCGCGAACAGGGCGCGCTGGGCGTCCACGAGGTAGGTGACCGGGTTGAGCTGCCCGAGCGTCCGCAGCCAGGCGGGCGCGGTCTCCAGCGGGAGCAGCACCCCCGAGAGCAGCAGCAGCGGGAACATGATCGACTGGCTGACCACGTAGAACAGGGTGCCGCCCGGAGCCGACTTGATGGCCAGCACGAACGACAGCGCCCCCAGCCCCACGCTGAAGACCACGAGCTGCACCAGCGCCGCCAGGACGCCCGTCAGGTGCAGCTCGAAGCCCAGCGGAATGGCCAGCGCGATGATCAGCACCGCCTGCACGAGCAGCGTGAGCACGGCCTTCACGCTCTTGCCGACCAGCATCGCCGTCCGGTTCAGCGGCGTGACCATCAGGCGCTCCATCGCGCCGCCGATCAGCTCGACCAGCAGCGTGTAACCGGCGCTCATCGGGCCGGTCAGGCACATCATGACCAGGATGCCCGGCACGAACCACTGCCACGACGCGCCGACGGCCCCGTCCAGCAGCGACCCGAACAGGAACAGGAACAGCAGCGGCTGCCCCATGTCGAACAGCAGCCCGGCCGGGTTGCGCAGGCTGGGCCTGATCTCGCGGGAGAAAACGGTTGTGGTGTCACGCAGGAACGTCGTCATCGGTGAGGCTTCTCCCGGTCAGGGTGAGGAACACGTCGTCGAGGGTCGGGCGGATGGTCTCGGCGGTGACGACCTTGATGCCGGCGGCGTCCAGGGTCCGCAGGTAGCCGGGCAGCGCGGCGGTGGCCTGGGCCACCCGCAGCCGCACGGTGAGCCCGTCGGCGGCGCCGCCGCCGATCTGCGCGGCCGTCTCCGCGTCGTGCTCGGTGCCGGTGGTGATCACGATGTGGTCGCCGGCCAGGTCGTTCTTGAGCTGCTCGGCGGTGCCGTCCGCGATGATCCGGCCGCCGTCGATGATCACCACCCGCTCGGCCATGCTGTCGGCCTCCTCCAGGTAGTGGGTGGTCAGGAACAGGGTGGTTCCGTACGTCTCGCGCAGGCGCAGGATGTGCTCCCAGATCTCCGCGCGGCTCTTCGGGTCGAGGCCGGTCGAGGGCTCGTCGAGGAACAGCAGGTCGGGGCGGTGGATCAGGCCGAGGGCGATGTCGAGGCGGCGGCGCTGCCCGCCCGACAGGGTGCCGGGCAGGCGCTTGGCCAGCGGCGCCAGGTCCAGCAGGTCGAGCAGCTCGCCCGCACGGGCGGCGGCCTCCCTCGGGCGCAGGCCGTAGCAGCGGCCCTGGGAGACCAGCTCGTCACGGACGAGGCAATCCTCGCCCGCGCTGTTGCGCTGCCCCACGTACCCGATGCGGGCCCGCACCGCCGCCGGATCCCCGGCCACGTCGTGGCCGGCGACGGTGGCGGTGCCGGAGGTGGGCGGCAGGAGGGTGGTGAGCATGCGCAGCGTGGTGGACTTGCCGGCGCCGTTCGGCCCCAGGAACGCGACGAGCTGGCCGGCCTCCACGTCGAGGTCGATGCCGCGGACGGCCGGCACGCTCTCCTTCTTGACGGTGAACACTCGGGTGAGCTCCCGGGTATGGATCATGGTCGCCTTCCTCCGGGCATGGCGAAGAAACCCCTGGTCGGGGGGCGCTTCAAGGATCGAACCCAGTTTGTGCAGCCTTGAGCTGATTTGGCAAACGCGAATGTGACGTTCATGAACGGCTCTGACCTGCGCTGACACCGTCGGGAGCGGTGTCTCTGACGTGGCCAATTTCGTGGCTCCGAAGTGCGGTTTCATCGCGTTCTGCGAATATTTCGCGCAGGTGCGAACGGGTCGTGCTCGTCAACGGGCTGCCGGGCTCCGGCAAGACCACGCCGGCCGTGCCGCCGCGCGTGTGGAGCAACCGGCCGGGGCGCGGCCCCTGGGGCTCGGCCCCGTCTATCGGGTGCGCACCTCGGAGGTAATTGATATTTCTGGACTTGCGGAATTGAGCGTGGCTCCGCAATGATCTCCCGCGTGAAACGTCTCTTGTTATTAGCGGCAATTGCCACGGTCGGCATGACCGGCGTCGCGCACGCGGCCGACGGAGTGCCCGGGGTCGACGTCAGCAACTGGACGGGCGACATCGACTGGGCGAGCGTTGCCGCCGGAGGCGGAAAATTCGCGTTCGTGCAGGCCACCGAGGGTGCTGACTACACCAACCCGCGTTTCGCCGCTCAGTACGACGGGGCCGCCGCGGCAGGGCTCGTCCGGGGCGCCTATCACTTTGCGCAACCGCACGAAACCGATGGGACAACGCAGGCCGACTATTTCCTGCAGCACGGCGGCAACTGGGTCAGCGACGGCCAAACCCTGCCGGGAGTGCTCGATATCGAGGACAATCCGTACAAGGACACGAACGGCAAGAACAACTGTTACGGGCTGTCCGTCGAGGACATGGTCACCTGGCTCAAGGACTTCACGAAGAAGTACCGCGACGCCACCGGCCGGCACGCGATCATCTACACCACCACGAGCTGGTGGCAGACATGCACGGGGAACTCGGCCAAGTTCAAGTCCAACCCGCTCTGGCTGGCCCGCTGGGGCGGCGACCCCGGTGAGCTGCCGAAGAGCTGGAAGAGGTGGACGTTCTGGCAGTCGGCCGACAAGGGGCCGCTGGTCGGCGGCGGGAACACGTTCAACGGCACGGAGTCGCAGCTCGCCACGCTGGCCAACCCGCCCGCGTCGGTGAGCGTGTCGGGCCAGGCCAAGAACAGGAAGACCTACACGGTCACCATCAAGAACACGGGGCCGCACCCGGTCAAGGACATCAAGCTGTCCGGCAGGGCGTTCGGCGGCCAGACCGTGGTCCGGGCGCCGGGCTGCGACTTCAGCGGCACGGCGGTGCGCTGCACGATCGGCGAGCTGCCGCGCGGGCAGAACAAGACCTTCACGTTCACCACCAAGCCGAGGAAGTCGAAGGGCGCCGTCGGCATGTACGTGACGGTTGGTTCGGTGAAACTCACTCTTAAGTCTCGATAGGGCAGGATAAATCCCAAGAGCAGGGCTTTTGGGAGGGCAGAGGATGAGGCGGCGGTCAGCGCTGGCAGCGACGCTGCTCCTGCTGACCGCCACGGCCTCCGTGCCCCTCGGGCTGTCCATGCCGCCGCTGATCGTGCGGCTCTCGTACGAGATCGAACAGCGCGGGATCGTCTACTCGTGGGGCGGCGGCCACTCCGCCTCCCCCGGGCCGTCCAAGGGCACCTGCCGGGGCTACAAGGGGCGGATCAAGCCCTGCCCGGCGGCCAGGACGCGCGGGCTCGACTGCTCGGGGTTCGCGCGGTGGGTGTACGCGCTGGCGCACGGCGAGGACGTGCTCGGGCCGGGGAACACCGACGACCACGTACGGAAGATGCGCCGCGTCTCCTCGCCCCGACCGGGGGATCTCGTCTTCTTCGGCAAGATCACCAAACGGTCGGTGAAGACCCATCACGTCGGCATCTACCTGGGCGGCGGCAAGATGATGAACGCGCCCGAGACCGGGGCCGTGGTGCGGGTGGACGAGATCGGCCGCAAGAAGGACTTCGCCGGGTTCTTCCGGTACTGAACGGGGACCTGTGCCGAATCGGTATGCCTGTAACGCCTGTGGCGCGGCGAAAAATGAGAGACCCCACGGCTAGTGTGTGCCGCTATGGACAGGCGATGGGTCGGGCTCGACGGGTACGAGGTCGTCGGCGCGGTGCGGGCGGGGCAGCAGGTGCTCCGGGTGCGCAGGAACGGGTGGCTGGTCGCCGACTGCACCTCCGTGGCCGAGGTGGCCAGGCACGTTGATCTGGCCGACCTGTGCGAGGTCATCGAGATGCCCGCGCGGCGGCGGGCGGAGAGCTCGATGGCGGCCGGAACGAGTTCGCATCATCGCTGAGTGCCGTGTATGGTTACACCTGTCCGCAGCGCCGGACAGGCCCCTATAGCTCAGTCGGCAGAGCGTCTCCATGGTAAGGAGAAGGTCAACGGTTCGATTCCGTTTGGGGGCTCGCATCGTGAGCAAGTGGAACGCCCGGTCTGAGAATCTCTCAGGTCGGGCTTTTTTGATGACCTCCCGCGCTCTCGGGTTACTCCTCCTCGCCGCCTCCTGCACCGTGGCCCCACCCCCCGAACCCGCCCCATCTCCTCCTGCGATCCAGGAGATCACCGCCTACCCGTCGCCCGAGCCAGGCCGCGATCTCGGGCCTCCCATGTACGGGCACCGCAGCGAACCGCTCCCCGGCTACGGCGGGGGCGTCGAGACACTCGCGGTGACCCAGGTCCGGGGCAAGGCCATAGCCGTGACCGCCGGCAACGACGACACGATCCGCACGTGGGACCTGGCCACCCGCAAGCCGTTCCGCCCGCCCCTCTCCTGCGCGTGCGTCGAGTACTCGCCCATGGCGACGGCCACCCGGGCAGGGAAGCCGGTCATCGTGTACGGGGACGGCGAGCACGGGCTGGTGGCCCGCGACGCGGCGACGGGCAAGCGGGTGGACAGCAAAGAGGTCCTCGTCGCACCCGGTGAGCTCTCCGTGAACGGCTCCCTCGTGGCCACCACGACGGAGGACGGCGACGTCGCATTCTGGGAACTGTCCGAGGGAAGCCACGCCCGGCCGGTGGACGCGTCCCAAGTGGACACCGTCGCGCTCGGCGACCGGCTCATCGCCACCGCCTCCGGCACGCAGATCAGGCTCTGGGACCGGACCACCGGCCAGCCGGCCGGCAAGCCGATCGCCAGCGGCGGCCAGGCGGAAGCCCTGGCGATCGGGCAGGTCGACGGCAGGACCATCGTCTTCTTCTGGCGCAAGTACGCGCCCGGCCGGGGCGGCATCCGCCTTTGGGACGCCGCCACGGGCGAGCCGTACGGCAAGGCCCTGAGCTTCCGCTCCACCGCCATGGCCGTCACGCGCGCCGGATCCCGCACCGTGCTCGTCACCGGGCACGAGGACGGGACGGTGATCGTGTGGGACCCGCGGACGATGGAACCGCTCCTGCCGCCCTTCTCCGGCCATCACGGCGCCGTCAGCGGGGTCGCGGTGACCACGCTCGAAGGCGAACCGGTCGCCGTCTCCAGCGGGCGTGACGGCAGCGTCCGGATCTGGGACCTGGCCGGCCTTTCCGGCTGAGTCGGCGGCCGAGGGGTGCGGCACGCGGCGTTTACCGGCTGGAGCGGCGACCGCGTACGAGCAGGGCCATCACCCACCAGGCCGCTGCCTGGACGATCGCCGCCTTGGCGTACCAGCCCCACGGGATCGGGTCGTCGCCGACCAGCAGGGAGAACGCTGCTCCGATGGCGAACATGCCCAGGCCGGCGACGGCGCCGCTGGTGGCGAGGGTGAGGACGGGGCGGGCGGCGACTTGCTGCCCGTACCAGTTCACGGCGGTTCCGGTCTGCCGGCGGGCTGTTTCGATCAGTGCCACGCCCTCAGCATGCCACGCGGTTCCGCTATTCGGGCGGCTGATCCGTCCTGTTCCGCTGCGCCCGTCACGTCGCATGGTGGCCGGGGTGCGGGTGCTCCTTGTTCGATCAAGCCCGAGATTTGAGACGAGGCTGATGGGCCCCGAGCCGCCGCGTCCGTAGCCTGAGAAAGATGGCAAGGTCAACCTGGATCGCCTCAGCGGCCGTGGTCGCCGCCATCATCGTGGTGATCGGTGTCGCCGTGGCGAGCGGAATGGTGCTGCTCGGCGGCCAGGGTGAGCGGCGGGAGCCGCCGGTCACCGATGCGGCGCGCGGTTCGGGGTCGACGGCGCAGAAGGGCGCGATGGACGCGTGGCGGGCGGACTTCGCGCGGATGCATCCGGGGTTGCGGGTGACCTATGACGCCAACGGGTCCGGGGCCGGGATCAGGGATTTCGTCGAGGGGCGGAGTGCGTTCGCGGGGTCCGATGTGCCGATGACGCCCGAGGAGCAGGTGCGGGCGGATCGGCGGTGTGGTGGTCGGGCGGTGCATCTGCCGATGGTGGTGGGGCCGATCGCGGTGGCGTACAACCTGCCGTCGGTGCCGGATCTGAGGTTGTCGCCGGGGACGTTGACCGGCATCTTCAGCGGGCGTATCACCAGGTGGGACGATCCGCGGATCGTGGCGGACAACCGGGGCGGCAGGCTGCCGGATACGAAGATTCACACTTTTCGCCGTTCTGACGACTCTGGCACCACCTACAACTTCCTGTCCTACCTGCGGGCGGCCGGGCGGTGGCCGCAGCCGCCGTCGAGGCGGTGGCACGGGCCCGGGCGCGGGGTGATGAGCTCCAGTGACATGACGCGGGCCGTCAAGCACACGCGGGACTCCATCGGGTACGTGGAGTACGGGTTCGCGAGCAGCGCGCGGCTGACGGTGGCGAGGATTCGCAACGCGGCGGGGCAGTTCGTCGCGCTGTCGCCGCAGAGTGCGAGCAAGGCGTTGAAGGGGGCGAAGAGTGCCGGGCGGGCGGACGATCTCGTGGTGCGGATCGACTACACGACCATGGTTTCCGGGGCCTACCCGCTGGTCCTGACGACGTACGAGATCATCTGCGCGCGGGACACGGACCCGCTGGTGCTCACCTTCCTCGGCTACACGGCGAGCGACGCCGGGCAGTCCTACCTGTCCCTGTACGGTTACGCGCCGCTTCCCGACGACCTGTTGGCCAAGGTCCGCGGGCGGCTCGGTAGCACCACCTGAAGGCTGCTACGCTGATCACCCCTCGGGGGAGGGCCGCGGCGGGCGGGGCTGCCGGGCGGTTGATTTCGGTTGTCGGGGTTCCTGAGGCATACTGGGAGCACCCCACCTGACCGGGTGAGTTACGAATGTGCTCGCCGTGTCGGGTATCCTCTACGGGCCGGGCCTTTCCGGCTCAAAGGCGGAGTAGCTCAGTCAGGCAGAGCAAACGGCTCATAATCGTTGTGTCGCCGGTTCAAGTCCGGCCTCCGCTACTGCCCAATCCCAGGTCGCCAGGCCTGGGTATGGGCGTGTCCATGTCCCGAACGTAGAAAGGCACTCCCAAGTGGCTGCCACCGACGTTAGGCCTAAGATCACGCTGGCCTGCCAGGAGTGCAAGCACCGCAACTACATCACGCGGAAGAACCGGCGCAACGACCCGGATCGGCTTGAGCTGAAGAAGTACTGCCCCAACTGCCGCTGCCACCGCGCGCACCGCGAGACCCGATAGGGCCTCCGGGCAGGGCTTCTGCCCTCCTACAGACATACCTAGCGACATATCGCACAACCGGCGTCCCCTAGCAGGGCGCCGGTTTGTCGTGTTTTATGGGCCTCTTCTGGGCCCTCGCATGGGCCGGGCAAAAAGCAGGCCATCCCCAGCGACAGCCGAACCTTGTTCTGTTAGCGTCGGCCCCATCAGCGCTGGGACGGAGACATGCAAGGGAGCAGCGATGGCCTTGAATCGTGACTTCGTGGGCAGAACCTATCCGCCGAGTGCCCCGTACGAGGTCAGCAGGGTGAAGATCAAGGAGTTCGCGGCCGCGATCGGCGACAACAACCCCCTCTACCGCGACAGGGAGGCCGCCCAGGCCGCCGGGTACCCCGACGTGATCGCGCCGCCCACCTTCCCCATCGTCTTCAGCCTGCAGAGCGGCGGCGAGGCGCTGGTGGACCCCGACCTGGGTCTGAACCTGGCCATGGTGGTGCACGGCGAGCAGCGCTTCGAGTACGTGCGGCCCGTCCACGCCGGCGACGAGCTCGTCATCTCGTCCACCATCACCGACATCCGCACGGCCGGGCGCAACGAGCTGCTGACGGTCAGGAGCGACGTGCGGACGGTGCAGGGCGAGCCGGTCTGCGTGACGTACAACACGATCGTCGAGCGTGGAGGGGCCGGCTGAGATGACTGCCACGGTGAGGTACGACGAGGTCGAGGTCGGGCAGGAGCTGCCGGCCGCGGAGTACAACGTGCGGCGGGTCAACCTGGTGATGTACGCGGGCGCGTCCGGCGACTTCAACCAGATCCACTGGAACGAGCGCTTCGCCAAGATGGTCGGGCTGCCCGACGTGATCGCGCACGGCATGTACACGATGGCGCAGGCCGGGCGGTTCGTCACCGACTGGGCGGGGGATCCGGGGGCGGTGGTGGATTTCGGGGTGCGGTTCTCGTCGATGGTGGTCGTGCCGGACGACGATCGCGGGGCGACGATCTCGGTGAGCGGGGTCGTGGAGGAGAAGCTCGAGGACAAGAGGGTGGTGGTGGGGCTCACCGCGAGGTCCGGGGACGCGAAGGTGCTGTCCAAGGCACGGGCCGTGGTGCAGCTCTCTTGAGAGGGCGGGTGTGATAAGGCGGGCGGCTGGCGGGTAGCGCGTGTCGGTATGACTGATGCTGCGCGACAGGTTTGGCCGACGATCCAATCGATCCCCGTCTCCGCGGTGACCGACGCCAAGCCGCCCGCCCACCTGCGCCCCGCGCGTCCAGGAGGGGTGGCGGGCGGCACCGGCACAGGCCGGGACACGGCGGGCGGCGCGACCCTGGGCGGCGGCGGGCGGGCCCCCGGGGTCGGCACGGCGGGCAGCCCCCGCCCCAGGAATGAGGGTGAGCACGCCAGGATGAACCCAGCCGCCGAGCTGGGCTTCTCCGGAGATCCGGGCCAGCACGGCGACCCGGGTGACGAGATGTTGCACGCCCAGCGCGTCTGGGACGGCACGCTGGCCACCAACCGGCTCGACGAGCTGGGCATCGACGCCGAGCGGCAACGCGTGGAGACCAAGGACGTCACGGTGGGCGTGGGCCTGCTCGTGGACGGCTGGCCGGAGGACGTGCGCAGGTGCCTGCAGTCGCTCGTGGACCACACGAACGCCCGGATCTTCGCCATCGACCTGGGGAACGTGGACGGCGCCGGCGACGTGCTGCGCGAGCTGGCCGAGGGGTACCCGGAGCGGATCGCCGCCTGGCACGTCGCCGAGCAGCCGCACTGGCGGGGTGGCACCGCGACGTGGGGCGAGGGCAGGGCGAAGCTGCTGCGGCTGGACGAGTCCGAGGTGCACGTGCTGATGGACACGGACGTTGCGCTGCGCGGCGACGCGCTGACCCCGCTGGTGGCGGCGGTCGTGGAGGGCGCGGTGGCGGCGGGCTGGCGCGGCCTGGAGCCGTCGGACGGCGCCACGGAGCAGACGAGTATCGGCATCATGCCGCAGTGGCAGGAGGGGCCGGGCGGCGCGGGGCCGGAGTGGCGGCAGGCGGGGCCGGGGAAGGTGCGGGCGCTGACCGGCGGGCTGTTCGCGGTGCGCCGCGCGCAGGCGATCGGGGCGCTGCCGGAGGACGCCTGCTTCGGCGCGTACGCCGATCTGGAGCTCTCGCTGGCCCTGCGCGGCGACCTGGTCGTCCCTGACGAGCAGCCGCCCGTGGAGTGGCTGGGCAGGCACGAGGTGCCGTCCGGCTACCTGGACCGGGAGTCCCGGCGCAACTACGACGGGGTGCTGCGCATGCTGAGTGCCTCCTAAGCTAGTTGCTCATGGAGATGCTCGCGCCGTACACCACGCTGCGCCTGGGCGGCCCCGCCCGTGACTTCGCCGAGGCGACCTCGGCGGAGCAGCTCGTGTCACTGATCGCCGAGGCCGACATGAACGGCGTCCCCACGCTGGTGCTCGGCGGGGGCAGCAACGTCGTGGTGGCCGACGAGGGGTTCGACGGGCTGGTCGTCAAGGTCGCCACCGAGGGCGTGACCGTCTCGCGCGACGGCGAGGAGGTCGTGCTGGTGGTCGCGGCGGGCGAGGACTGGGATCGGCTGGCGGCCCGCGCGGTGGCCGAGGGCTGGTCGGGCATCGAGTGCATGTCCGGCGTGCCCGGCCTGGTGGGCTCGACGCCCATCCAGAACGTCGGGGCGTACGGCCAGGAGGTCGCCCAGACCATCAGGTGCGTGCGCGCCTACGACCGGCGCACCCGGCAGGTGGTGGACCTGGAGGCCCGGCAGTGCGGTTTCTCCTACCGCGACAGCCTCTTCAAGCGCGACCTGTCCAGGTACGTGGTGCTGGCGGTGACGTACGCGCTGGATCTGTCCGAGTTGTCCGGCCCGCTGGCGTACGAGGAGCTGGCCCGCAGGCTGGGCACCGAGGCCGGTGGCCGGGTGCCGCTCGACCGGGCGCGTGCGGCCGTTCTGGAGCTGCGCAGGGGCAAGGGCATGGTGCTGGACCCGGACGATCCGGACACGCGCAGCGCGGGCTCGTTCTTCACCAACCCGGTGCTGACGCCGGAGCAGGCGGCGGAGCTGGCCGTGCGCGCGCCTGGGCATCCGCACTGGGAGCTGCCCGGCGGGCTGGTCAAGGTGCCGGCCGCGTGGCTGATCGAGCAGGCGGGCTACCCGAAGGGCTACACGCGCGGCCCCGTGCGCATCTCCACCAAGCACACGCTCGCCCTCACCAACCCGACCGGCAGCGCCACCGCCGCCGACCTGCTGGCCCTGGCCAGGGAGGTGCGTGACGGGGTGCGCGAGAAGTTCGGGGTCACGCTGGTCAACGAGCCGGTGCTGGTGGGCTGCGCGCTAGGGGAATAAGCACCTGGGCGGGGCTGTTATGGTGGGTTGGAATTACCGAGGGGGAGTAGTCCCAATCGCGTGATCGACACACTGGCGCCCTGAGTGGCGCCCGGTCGCGCGGGCCTTGACGGGCGGACGAGACCTTCGGCCTGGCAGTCATGCGATGAAGACGCTGCCGGGCCGAGAGTCGTGCCCGAAGATCTCCCCGGGTGCCTGCTTCCGGCCCGGTCGCGCGGAAGAGGACCGTTGGAAGCGTTCTGGATCAGCACCGTCGCCATTTTCGTGGCCGAGCTCGGTGACAAGAGCCAGCTCATGGCGATGACGTTCGCCACCCGTTTCAAGGCGTGGATCGTGATCCTGGGCATCACGGTCGCCACGGCCGTCGTGCACCTCCTCAGCGTCGCGCTGGGCGGGCTGGTCGGCGACTGGCTGCCGACGACGGCGATCTCCATCGTGGCGGGCCTGGCCTTCCTCGGCTTCGCGGCGTGGACGCTGCGCGGCGACGAGCTGACCGAGGAGGAGTCGAAGAAGGCCCAGCGCACCACCAGGAACGCGCTGATCGCGGTGACCGTGGCGTTCTTCCTGAGTGAGCTGGGCGACAAGACGATGCTGGCGACCATCACGCTGGCGACGCGCTACGACGACTGGGTCGGCACGTGGATCGGCTCGACGGTGGGCATGGTCGCGGCCGACGCGCTGGCCATCCTCGTGGGGCGGCTGCTGGGCAAGCACCTGCCGGAGAAGGCCATCAGGTACGGCGCCGCCGCCGCGTTCGCCGTCTTCGGAGTGATCCTCCTCGTGGAAGCGTTCCTCTAGGAGAGCAGCGAGAGCCGGTGGGCGGCCGCGGCCGCCTCGCCGCGCGTGGTGACGCCGAGCTTGCCCAGGATGTTCGACACGTGCACGCTCACCGTCTTCGCCGAGATGAACAGCTCGGCCGCGATGTCGCGGTTGGTGCGCCCCTGGGTGACCAGGCGCAGCACCTCCAGCTCGCGCGGCGTGAGCAGCTCGGACGGCTCGTGCGCCTGCTGGAGGCCGCCCACCCGGCGCGACAGCGCCTCGATGTCGGCCACGAGCGGGGCCGCGCGCAGCGCCTGCGCCAGCGGGAGCGCCGCCTTCAGCCGGGTCGCCGCGCCCTCCCTGTCACCGTCGCGGGCGGCCACCCCGGCCGCCCGCAGCAGCGCCTTGGCCTGGTTGTGCGGGCGTCGCAGCCGCTCCCAGGCCGCCGCCGCGGCGTCGAAGTCGCCGGAGTACGACAGCCGGTAAGCCTCCACGACCGGCCCCTTGGCGGTCAGCTCGGCGGCCACCTCGGCGGCGAGCCGGCGTACCGACGCGGTGCGTTCCGGCTCGATGTCCTGGGCGGCGTCGCAGACGACGCGGAGCGTGGACAGCAGCCGCCAGCCGAGCATGGCCTTGCTCGGCTGCTTGAGCCGCGCGAGCACCTCCTCGGCCTCGTTCAGCGCGCCCCCGGGGTCGCCGTTGGTCAGGCGCCAGCCGATGCGCAGCCGGGCGTTGTTGACGATGTCCTGGACGAACTCCTCGTGGTGGTCCTTGAACACGCCGATCTCCGCCAGCAGCGCCTCGACGAACGGCAGCTCGCCCCTGGCCATGGCGATGTCGGCGCGCACGCGCAGCAGGGCGTACCTGTGGCGCAGGACGGGGCCGTGGCTGAGCGCGTTCTGGACGATCTCGATGGCCTCGTCCCAGCGGCCCAGCACCTCCAGCGCCTCGGCCCAGTTGTTGGCGATGAACAGGCCGCTGGCGCGCAGCCGGCCGTACTTCTTGGAGGTCCGCCAGCCGTCCTCGGCCAGGCGCAGCGCCTCGTCCTCGCGGCCCATGTCGAGCAGCGCGTCGATGTTGTTGGCGAGCGCGCGGGTGATCAGGCGGGCGGAGTCCTCGTCCCTGCCGATCCGCAGCGCCTGCTCGTTGAGCGCGACCGTGTTCTCGGTGTCGCCGTTGAAGGAGTGGCCGAGCGCCTGATTCATCAGCAGGTCGCCTTCGAGGCAGCGGTCGCCGTACTTCCTGGCCAGGCGCAGGCCCTCGTCGAGGAGGCCGCGGGCCTCCTCGATCCGGCCGCGCAGCATCAGGTGGCGGCTCAGCGTCATGACGACGTGGGCCCGGTCGAGGCTGTCGCCGGGGACCAGGTCGAGCGCCTGCCTGAGGTCGTCGATGACGCCCGGCTGGCCCTTGGAGTTCTTGCACGCGGACCGGCGCACGATGAGCTGGGCCACCCGCTCGGGCTCCCGCGTCTCGTCGAGCTGCGACAGCGCGGCCTTGACGAACCTGACGACCTTGTCGACCTCGCCGCCGGCGTTGGCGGCCTCGGAGGCGCGCTCCAGCACGGCGGTGTGGTCGGCGCCGATCAGCTCGGCGGCGTCCGGCACCCGGTCCCACAGCATGAGCACGCGCTCCAGCAGCGGGACGGCCTCGGTGTAGGCGTAGGCCTTGAACGACTTCTGCGCCGCCTCCCAGGCCGAGATGAGGGCCCAGCGGTCGTCGCGGGCGCCGTACCAGTGGTGTGCCAGCTCGACGGCGGCGCGGCCGGGCGGCACGAGCCTGCGGTCCTTGGAGATCGCCTCGGCGAACCTGGCGTGCAGGCGCTGGTGCTCGCCCGGCAGCAGCTCGTCGTGGACGGCCTCGCGGATGAGGGAGTGCCGGAAGACGTAGGCGCGGTTGTCGGCGATCTGCAGCACGTTGCCGGCGATGGCGGGGCGCAGCGCGCTCTCCAGCTCGACGTCGGACAGGCCGCTCACGGCCGCCAGCAGCGGATGGCCGACGCGGATGCCGCCGGCGGCGGCCACGCGCAGCACGCGCTGGGTCTCCTCGGGCAGCCGCTCGACGGAGCCGAGGATGAGGTCCTGCATGGAGTCGGGGAAGGTGCAGTCGACGCCGCACTCCAGCAGCGCCTCGACGAACAGCGGGATGCCCTCGCTGCGCTCGTAGACCTTCTCGACCGCGCCGTACTCGGAGGTCGTGCCGAGGATCGCGGTCATCTGCTGGGCGACCTCGTCGCGCGACAGGCGGGGCAGGTCGAGCCGGTGCACGCCGTGGACGCGGCCCAGCTCGGCCAGGACCGGCCTGAGCGGGTGCTGGCGGTGCAGGTCGTCGGACCGGTACGTCATGACCATCAGCACCTGCGGCGCGTGCAGGTTGCGGCTGAGGAAGGCGATGAGGTCGCGGCTGGAGCGGTCGGCCCAGTGGATGTCCTCGATGACGAGGATGGTGGGGCGGCTGTCGGCCAGGCGTTCGAGGAGGGTGAGGAACTGCTCGAACAGGCGGGCGCGGCCCGTGTCGGTCTCGCCGTCGCCGTTGGGCTCCCCGAACTCGGGCAGCAGCCTGGCCAGGTCGCGCTCGGCGCCGTCGGGCAGCAGCGCCGCCACGGCGGCCGGCCCCTGCTCACGGACGAGCTGGCGGAGCGCGGCGGTGAAGGGCGCGTACGCCAGACCTTCGGTGGACAGCTCCACGCAGCCCCCGAAGAGCACGTGGGCGCCGCCGGCGGCGCACTGCTCGGCGAAGCGCTGGACGAGCCTGGTCTTGCCGACCCCGGCCTCGCCCCCCAGCAGGACGGCCGTCGCGGTGCCCGAGCGCGCCTCGGCGAAGCTTTCCGCCAGCGCCGCCAGCTCCTCTTCCCGCCCTACGAAGACGGGACTGACAGAACGTCCCCGCATGTCGTCCAGCATGTCATGCAACTTCCGGTGCTTTCGACGGTTTTATGGCGGTATCGAGACCCGGCCGCGGGCACGCTCGCGGCCGGGTTCTCGTGGGACGGTCATGACGTACGGCGCTTGCCGAAGAACGAGCGGCGCTCGCTCTTGTTACGCTGCTCGGCCTCGCGTACGCGGCGGTGGTGGGCGGCCGCCTTGCGCAGCTCGTTCGCCTGACTCTTCATGAGCTCGTATTCCATCTCGGGATGCATGGTGTTTCTCCTGTTTGTCGGTGTCGTTTTTTCGACATCTTCAGCTTCGGCCTAAGGCCCACCCCGCCACATCGGGTGGATGCCTTATCTCCGGCGCGAGAACGCCCCCGGCATACCTAGGACCTGGGCACCGGGTGCCCTAAGGTGGTCCGGTTTGGAGGTAGTGGCCCTGGTCGGCGATGCTGTCTAGGTGTCAACTGTGACTACCTCGCTCGCGGACGTCGCCTCGTCCGACGCGGCGTTGCGAGCATTCCTGCAGGGCCTGCCCGGGGTCGACCGGGTCGGCGCGGACCAGCGGGCGGCGATGCTGGGCACCCGTTCGATCAAGACCACGGCCAAGGCGCAGGCCATTGACCTGGCCATCTCGATGGTCGACCTGACCACGCTGGAAGGGGCCGACACGGCCGGCAAGGTGCGCGCGATGTGCGCCAAGGCCGTGCGGCCCGGCGGCGACGCGCCCTCCGTGGCGGCCGTCTGCGTCTACCCCGACCTCGTCCCCGTCGCGGTCGAGGCGCTCAAGGGCACCGGCGTCAAGGTGGCCTCGGTGGCCACCGCGTTCCCCAGCGGCCGCACCTCGCTGGAGGTCAAGGTGAGCGACACCGCGCTGGCGGTGTCGGCCGGGGCCGGCGAGATCGACATGGTGATCGACCGGGGCGCGTTCCTGTCCGGGCGGTACATGAAGGTGTACGAGGAGATCGTCGCGGTGAAGGCGGCCTGCGGGCAGGCCCACCTGAAGGTGATCCTGGAGACCGGCGAGCTGTCCACCTACGACAACGTGCGGCGCGCGTCCTGGCTGGCGATGCTGGCCGGCGCCGACTTCATCAAGACCTCCACCGGCAAGGTGTCACCGGCCGCCACGCCGCCGGTCACCCTGATCATGCTGGAGGCCGTGCGCGACTTCCGCGACGCGACGGGCCGCCAGATCGGCGTCAAGCCGGCGGGCGGCATCCGCACCACCAAGGACGCCATCAAGAACCTGGTGCTGGTCAACGAGACGGCCGGCGACGACTGGCTGACCCCCGACTGGTTCAGGCTCGGCGCCTCCTCGCTGCTCAACGACCTGCTGATGCAGCGCCAGAAGCTGGCCACCGGCCGGTACGCGGGTCCCGACTACTTCACCCTGGACTAGACGATGTTCGAGTATGCACCGGCCCCCGAGTCGCGCGACGTCGTTGACCTGAAGTCCTCCTACGGGCTGTTCATCAACGGTGAGTTCGCCGACGGCTCCGGCCCCACCTTCAAGACCGTCAACCCCGCCACCGAGGAGACGCTGGCCGAGGTGGCCACCGCCACCTCCGACGACGTCGACCGCGCCGTCCAGGCTGCGCGCAAGGCGTTCGGCGTCTGGAGCGCGCTGCCCGGCGCCGAGCGGGCCAAGTACCTGTTCCGCATCGCGCGGCTCGTCCAGGAGCGGGCCAGGGAGCTGGCCGTGCTGGAGTCGCTCGACAACGGCAAGCCGATCCGTGAGTCGCGTGACGTGGACGTGCCGCTGGTCGCGGCGCACTTCTTCTACTACGCCGGGTGGGCCGACAAACTGGCCTATGCGGGGTTCGGCACCAAGCCGCTCGGCGTCGCCGGGCAGGTCATCCCGTGGAACTTCCCGCTGCTCATGCTGGCCTGGAAGATCGCCCCCGCGCTGGCCTGCGGCAACACCGTGGTGCTCAAGCCGGCCGAGACGACGCCGCTGACCGCGCTGCTGTTCGCCGACATCTGCCGGCAGGCCGACCTGCCGCCCGGCGTGGTGAACATCGTCACCGGCGCGGGCGAGACCGGCGCCGCCGTGGTGGCGCACCCCGACGTGAACAAGGTGGCCTTCACCGGCTCCACCGAGGTCGGCCGGGTCATCGCCAGGTCGGTCGCGGGCACGAGCAAGAAGCTCACCCTGGAGCTGGGCGGCAAGGCCGCGAACATCGTCTTCGACGACGCGGCGATCGACCAGGCCGTGGAGGGGATCGTCAACGGGATCTTCTTCAACCAGGGCCACGTGTGCTGCGCGGGGTCCCGGCTGCTCGTCCAGGAGTCGATCCAGGAGGAGCTGCTGGCCGCGCTCAAGCGTCGGCTGGGCACGCTGCGGCTGGGCGACCCGCTGGACAAGAACACCGACATCGGTGCCGTCAACTCGGCCGAGCAGCTCGCCAAGATCCGGCGGCTGAGCGACCTGGGCGAGTCGGAGGGGGCCGAGCGCTGGTCGCCCGCGTGCGAGCTGCCCGGCAAGGGGTTCTGGTTCCCGCCGACGCTGTTCACCGGCGTCGCGCAGTCGCACAGCATCGCCAGGGAGGAGATCTTCGGCCCCGTCCTGTCGGTGCTGACCTTCCGCACGCCCGCCGAGGCCGTCGAGAAGGCCAACAACACGCCGTACGGGCTGTCGGCCGGGGTGTGGACCGAGAAGGGCTCGCGCATCCTGTGGATGGCCGACAAGCTCAGGGCCGGCGTGGTCTGGGCCAACACGTTCAACAAGTTCGACCCGACCTCGCCGTTCGGCGGCTACAAGGAGTCGGGGTACGGGCGTGAGGGCGGGCTCGCCGGGCTGGAGGCCTACCTTGATGTGTGAGCACCGCCGGGCCCGCCGCCGTCAGCGGCGGGCCGAGGCCACCAGGGGGCACGCCTTCGCCAGGGCCGGCCGGCCCGTGCGCACCGGCTGGTACGCCCACCGCTGCGGCGTGAGCCGGTGCGGGCAGGTCTTCGTCCCGGTCCAGATGTCGCAGGAGTCCACGTGGAGGGGGCGGGGCGATGAGTAGGTTGTCCGTCAAGAAGACCTACAAGCTGTACATCGGCGGGGCGTTCCCGCGCTCCGAGAGTGGAAGGTCCTACCCCGTGACCTCGGCCAAGGGCGAGTTCCTCGCCAACGCCTCGCGGGCCTCGCGCAAGGACGCCCGCGACGCCGTGGTGGCCGCGCGCAAGGCGTTCCCCGGCTGGTCGGGTGCGACGCCGTACAACAGGGGGCAGATCCTCTACCGCGTCGCCGAGATGCTGGAGGGGCGGCGCGCGCAGTTCGCCGAGGAGGTCGGCGGCGCCAAGCGCGCCGCGCTGGAGCAGGTGGACGCGGCCATCGACCGGCTCGTCTGGTACGCGGGCTGGTCCGACAAGATCGCCTCGGTGCGCGGGGCGGCGAACCCGGTGGCCGGGCCCTACTTCAACCTGTCCACGCCGGAGCCGACCGGCGTGGTGGCCGTGGTGGCGCCCGCCGATCCGCTGCTCGGGCTGGTGTCCGTGGTCGCGCCGGTGATCGTGACCGGCAACACCTGCGTCGTGGTCGCCTCCGAGCCCGCGCCGCTCGCCGCGATCACCCTGGCCGAGGTGCTGGCCACGTCCGACCTGCCGGGCGGGGTGGTCAACGTCCTCACCGGGCGGCAGGCCGAGCTGGCGCCCTGGCTGGCGGCGCACATGGACGTCAACGGGCTCGACCTTACCGGGGCCGAGGACGCCGACCTGGCGCTGAGCTGCGAGCAGGCGGCGGCGGAGAACCTCAAGCGGGTGCTGCGGCCGGTCCGGGAGGACTGGGCGGCCGATCCGGGGACCGGCCGCATGACGCGCTTCCTGGAGACCAAGACCGTCTGGCATCCGATCGGCGGCTGAGCGTGCGCCCGGGGCCTCAGTACTTCTGGTACAGGCCCCGGGCCTTCAGATCCGCGACGAGGTCGGCGGGCAGCGCGCGGCAGTCGGCGACGCGGACCTCCTTGAGCGACGGGAGGCCGGTGACCGCGCCGAGGTCGCTCAGCTTGGGGCAGTTGTAGAGGTCGAGCGTGCGCAGCGCGGGCAGCCGATCGACGTCGCCGAAGGTGCGCAGGTCGTCGGTGAAGCAGACGTGCAGTTGCTCCAGGTGCGGCAGCCCAGAGAACGGGGTGAGGTCGGCGAGCTGCTCCAGCCCCTGGAGGGTCAGCACGCGCAGGGCGGGCATGCGGGCGAGCGCCGAGAAATCGGTCAGGTCCTCCGCGTAGGCCAGGTGCAGCTCCTCCAGCGACGGGTGCCCTTCGAGCCCGTCGAGCGAGGTGAGCCGCTGGTCCCGGTCGATGCTGAGCCGTCGCAGCGCGGGCAGCCGCGACAGCGGGCGCAGGTCGGGCAGCGCGGCGGGCGGCAGGCCCAGGGTGGTGAGCCGGGGGTGGTGGCCGAAGCCGTCGAGGCTCTTCAGCTTCGTGCTGCCGCCCAGGAAGAGCGTCTCCAGCTCCGTCATGACGCCGATGCCGTCGAGGCCGGTCAGGCGGGTGCTGTGCAGGTGCAGCTCGGTGACGGAGCCGAGGTCGCGCAGCCCCTCCAGGGTGGTGATCTTGGTGCGGCTCAGGTCCAGCTCCCTGAGGTCGCGCAGCCCCGACAGGCCGCGCACGTCCTCGAGGTGCCGGCAGCCGCTCAGGTCGAGCACTTCGAGGTGGGGGAAGGCGTCGCCGACCCCCGCGACGCTCGCCACCGACGTGCCGCGCAGGTCGAGCCGGCGCAGGCCGCGCAGGGCGAACAGCGGGGTCAGGTTCGCCACCTGGCGGCAGTTGCGGAGCAGCAGGCTCTCCAGCCCGGCCAGCCCGGACAGCGGCCGTAGATCGCTGACGGCCGCGCAGCCGTCCAGCTCCAGCGTGCGCAGCCCGGACAGCGCCGCCAGCTCGGACAGGTCCGTCAGCGACTTGCACTGGTCGAGGGTCAGGCTCTCCAGCATCGTCAGGTGACGCAGCCCAGTGAGCGAGCCGGTCCTGCTCAGCTTCAGCTCGGCACGCCCCTCGGCGTCGAAGGCCGGGGCCAGCACGTGCTCCGCGAACCCGTCGGGGTCGAGCGCCTGGGGCCAGAGCTTGAGCAGCTTGTCCGTGGACGGCTTCGCGATCTGCGCGTAGTCGTCGGCCAGGGTGAGCGCCTCGCGGCCACGGCCGTCCAGCGCGAGGCGCCGGACGGCCTTCCAGGCGTTCGCGGGGGACGCGGTCGCCAGCTTCGTGCGTAAGGTGATCAGATCTGCGGACTGGATCATGCCAGGAGACCCTACGGGGCCGCACCGTCAGAAAGAGAATCCCGGCGGCCTGAGCGGCGGATGGGCCGCCTGGAGCTGGGCCGCCAGGCCCAGGAGATGCGGCTCGCCGCCGGGCGGCGCGACGATCTGCACGCCGATGGGCATCGCGCTGGAGTGCGTCGCCACCGGGACGCTGATCGCGGGCCAGCCGCACATGTTCCACGGGCTGGCGGTGGGCGCGTAGGTGACGTTCGTCCACGCGTTGCGCACGAAACCGTGCTCGCCCCAGCGCTCGGCCTTCGGCGGTACGGCGGCCAGGGCAGGCGTGATCAGCGCGTCCGCCTCGCCGAACCACTGGTCGGCGCCGTAGCCGCTCCAGCGCTCCCGGCCGCGCACCCCGTCCAGCCTGAGCGCCCGCAGCAGCCGGCCCGCGCGGGCCAGCGCCCTCGTGCGGCGCTCCAGCCCGTCCAGGCCCTCGGCGGACTCGGCCGCCCTGACCAGCCAGGTCGCGATCGTGGCCGGGCCCAGCCACACGGGCAGCCTCCGCTCGTGCTCGACGACCGTGTGCCCGGCCACGCGCAGCGTCTCCGCCGCGCCGCGCACCGCCGAGGCGAACTCCTTGTCCATCCGCATGCCGGGCGGCAGCGGCTGCGGCGCGTACGCCACCCGCAGGTCGAACGGCTCCGGGCTGGCGGGCGGCGGCTGCGCCTCCCACACCTCGTCGTCGTCCGCCCAGACCGAGCGCAGCATGCGCGGCGGCGGCTCCACCCGCCGCCCGCCCCGCCACGCCTCCGCCAGCGCCGGATCGGCGGCCAGCACCGACAGCGCCAGCGCCAGATCCGGGGCGGTCGTGGCCAGCGGGCCGTTCTCGGTGAGCCGCTCCCAGTCGTCCGCCGGCGGCGGCACCAGGCCGGTGCCCGGCTTGACGGCCAGCACGCCGCAGCACGCCGCCGGGATGCGCAGCGAGCCCATGCCGTCGTTGCCGAGCGCGATCGGCACCATGCCCGCCGCCACCGCCGCCGCGCTCCCCGACGACGAGCCGCCCGCCGTGCGCGCGGTGTTCCAAGGGTTGCGGACGATGCCGTACGCGCTGTCGCCCAGCGCCACCAGCCCCAGCTCCGGCAGGTTGGTGACGCCCACGATCACCGCCCCCGCCGCCCTCAGCCGCGCCACCGTCACGTGGTCCTCCGGCGCGGGCGTGCCCGGCGTGGCGGCCGACCCGCCCCGCGTGGCCTCGCCCGCCACCTCCAGGTTGTCCTTGACCGCCACCGGCACGCCCGCCAGCGGCAGGTCGGCCAGGTCGCGCCGCTTCTGCAGCAGCCGCGCCTCGTGCACGGCCTGCTCCCTGACCCGCCGGAACGCCCCTATCTTCTGGTCCCGCTCCGAGATGACGTGGAGATGCTCCTCGACGACGGTCGTGGCACTGACCTCACCATGCCGGACGGCCGTCGCGATCTCGATGGCGGACCTGCCTGCCCACAACATGAGAAGAGTGTGCAGGTTTTCACTCATCGTTGCGAGGGTCGATAGGGTCGATTCACGTGAACGGACCTTCGCTTGCCCTCCGCCAGCGTTCCCTGGGTGACCCATCGGCCGAGTTCCCGCTGTTCCCGCCACTGACGAGAGGCTGCCCCAAGACCAGCACCGACGAGATCGCCTACCCGCTGGACGTCGTCTACGACTACGCGAAGGTCGACCGCGGCCTGTTCGAGCAGGCGCCAGGGCCCGACCTGGCGCGCTGGTCGCCGCTGCTGCCGCCGCTGGACGCGCCCACGCTCGGCGAGGGCGGCACGCCGCTCGTGCGACTCGGCGACGTCTACATCAAGGACGAGTCGCGCAACCCGACCTGGTCGCACAAGGACCGGCTCAACCGGGTCGCCGTCAGCGCCGCCGTCGCCGCGGGCGCGCCGGGCGTGGTCGTCGCCTCCTCCGGCAACCACGGCGCCTCGGCCGCCGCCTACGCCGCCCGCGCCGGGCTCCGCGCCATCGTGCTGGCCTCCGCGGACTCGCCGCCCGCCGTGCAGTCGTTCGTCCGGGCGTACGGGGCGAAGGTCGTGTCCGTGCCGGGCGAGAAGCGGTGGCCGCTGCTGCGGGAGGTCGTCGACCGGCTCGGGTACCACCCGGTCAGCAACCAGACCGTGACGCACACCGGGCACCCCTTCGGGCCCGAGGGGTACAAGACGATCGCGTACGAGCTGTTCCTGCAGCTCGGCGAGGTGCCCGCGGCCGTGTTCACGCCCACCGGCTACGCCGAGCTGCTCTACGGGATGTGGAAGGGGTTCTGCGAGCTGCTGCTGCTCGGGGTGACGGAGAAGGCGCCGCGGATGTTCTCCTGCGAGACGGCCGCCGGCGGGCCGCACGCCAAGGCGCTGGCCACCGGCGCGCCCGCCGCCGTCGTCGAGCTGGGGCCCACCGACGCGTACGGCGTCGCCGGGTCCGTCGGCGGGCACCGCGGGGTCGTCGCCGTGCGCGACAGCGGCGGCGAGGCCGTGCTCGTGACCGACGAGGAGATGCGGCGGGCGCAGCGCGAGCTGGCGCGGGCCGGGCTGTGGCAGGAGCTGTCGGGCACGGCGGGGCTGGCCGGGCACCGCAGGCTGCGCAGGGACTTCGACGGGCCCGTGGTGTGCGTCGCCACGTCGAGCGGGTTCAAGGACCTGGGGGTGGGCGGCGAGCGCTACCCCGTCCTGGAGAACCCGACCCTGGACGACCTCAGGTTCTGAGCCAGACGCGCAGCGGGCCGATGGCGGTGAAGCCGTGCCGTAGCGCGGGGGCCGGGTCGCTCTCGTAGCCGACCAGGGGGCGGCCGGGGAACAGCTCGGCCGCCGCCGCCAGGACGCCGTCCCAGTCGCCGAACACGTTCGACACGCCAACGGCCGGGCCCGTCGCCGTCAGGACGGCGCCGGAGCCGAGGCCGGGGGCGTGCACGACGGTGGCCTCGTCGAGGAGCGCGGGCAGGAACAGGCCGCTCAGGCCGCACGCCCGCTCCCACGCGGCGAGGCCCTCCTCGTCCTGGACGACCTGCCACGGGGCGCCTGTTCCGGCGGGGGCCTCGCGGTGGATCCACTGGGCCTCGAACAGCACGTCGAAGCCCGGCAGGTCGAGGGTGGCGAAGCTGTCCTTGATCGAGGCGCCCGGGCCCGCGTCGAGGTGGGGGAGCAGGTCGGCGGCCGTCGCCTCCCGGGAGAGGGTGACCGCGTCGGGGTAGTACGGCGGGGTCCTGGACGGGTTGGTCCAGGCCAGTGGCGTGAACGTGCCGGGGACGCCGTGCGCGCGGCACATCAGGTCGCACCAGCGCGCGTTGTCCAGGGCCGCCTCGGCCTGCCAGTCGGTCATGGGGCGTTCCTCTTGGTGCGGCGGGTGGGCTGGGCGGTGAGGGGGTCCTCAGGCCAGGGGTGCTTAGGGTAGCGGCCGCGCATCTCCGCGCGTACGTGGCGGTAGCCCTCACGCCAGAACGAGGCCAGGTCCGCCGTGACGGCGAGCGGGCGGCCCGCCGGGGAGAGCAGGTGCACCAGGACGGGGACGCCGGCGATGCGCGGGGTCTCCTGCCAGCCGAACAGCTCCTGCAGCTTGACCGCCAGCACCGGCTGGTCGCCCGAGTAGTCCAGGCGGACGCTGGAGCCCGTGGGCACCTCGATGCGCTCGGGGGCCGTCACGTCGAGGCGTTCGCTCCACGGGATCAGGCGTCGCAGCGCGGCGGCGACGTCGATGCGCTCCACGTCCGCGCGGCGGCGGGCCCTGCTCAGCTCCGGCTCCAGCCACTGGTCGGCGAGGGCGATCAGGTCGTCCATCGGGGGCCAGGGGGCGCCTCGCGCGCGGTGACAGAACGCGAGGCGGTCGCGCAGGTCCTTGGCCTGTTTCGTCCAGGTGAGGAGGCCTTCGGTGCGCAGGCCGTGCAGGATGGCTTCGCGGACGTCGGCGTTCCTGAGCGGGGTGGCGGTCAGTTCGATCGCGCCGAGGCGTTCGACGCGGCGGGCCGAGACGTCGCCGCGGCGTTCGCCCGGGGGGACGTGCCAGGTGATCTCGTCCTGGGTGGTGGTGCCGGCCGTTGCTCGTGCGGTGGCTTCGTCGATGACTACGGCCTGGCGGATGCGGGCCGAGGCGGAGCCGGTGGGGCGGTCGGCTATGGCGATGGCCAGCCATTCGGCGGTCTGGAGTTTGGAGTTGTCCGGGAGTTGGGCCTGGGTGCCGGACGCCATGAGGTAGCCGGCGCCTCGGCGGCGCGCGACCCGTTCGGGGAAGGCCAGGGCCACCGCCGTCCCGGCCAGCGCGTCTGTTGTGGGGCTGGTGCGGAGCCCTGCGGTGGTGCGGCGTTCTGTGGCGGCGCTGGCGTTCGCGGCGGTGCGGGCTTCCGCGGTGGTTCGGCGCAGGCGGGCTGCTTCCTGGCGCCAGCGGGCCGCGAAGCCGGTGCCGCCGCGGCGGGCCGTGCGCCAGACCTCGGCCAGGTCGTCGGAGACGTCCCTGGGGAGTTGTTCCGACAGCAGGGCCACCACCTCGGCGGCGTCGGGGCCGAGGTCGAGCAGGGCCCTGGCCAGGCGCGGGTGCACGCCGGCGAGCGCCATCCGCCGCCCCCGCTCTGTTACGCGCGCACGCTCCGGCGACCCCTCGGTGAGGGCGTCGAGGAGTTCCAGGGTGCGGAGGGCGGCGGACAGGGCGGCGGGCGGTGGCGGGTCGAGGAGGGCCAGGCCGGACGCGTCCGGCGCGCCCCAGCAGGCCGCTTGGAGCGTGAAGCCCGTCAGGTCGGCGAGCGCGATCTCCGGCCGCGCGTGGTCGGCCAGCCGCTCGTGTTCAGCCGCCGACCAGCAGCGATACACTGCGCCCGGCGCCTCGCGGCCCGCGCGGCCGGCGCGCTGGGTGGCCGACGCCTTGGAGACGCGGACGGTGGTGAGCGAGCCCAGCCCCCTGGCGTGGTCCGTACGGGGCTCGCGGGCCAGCCCCGAGTCCACCACCACGCGCACGCCGGGAACGGTCAGGCTCGACTCGGCGACCGACGTGGCCAGCACCACCCGGCGCGCCGTCCCCGGGTTCAGCACGGCGTCCTGGACGTGGGCGGGCGCCTGGCCGTGGACTTGCAGGAGGTGCTCGACGTCGCCCGCCAGCATCCCCGCCACCTTGGCGATCTCGCCGACGCCGGGCAGGAAGCACAGCACGTCGCCGTCCCGCTCGGCCAGCGCCCTGCGCACGACGGCGGCCACGTGGGACAGCAGCGCGGGATCGACGCGCAGGCCGTGGGGCGGGGCGACCGGGCGCGGCGGCGACGCCCAGACGGTCTCCACCGGGTGGGCGGAACCGGTGGCGGCGACGACGGGGCCGCCGAGCAGGTCGGCCCACGGCTGGGCGTCGGCGGTGGCCGAGGTGGCGAGCAGGCGCAGGTCGGGGCGGAGTGTCTGGCGTACGTCGAGGAGGAACGCCAGCGTCGTGTCCGCGTCGAGGTGCCGCTCGTGGCACTCGTCGAGGACGACCGCGTCCACCCCGGGCAGCTCCTGGTCGCGCTGGAGGCGCTGGAGCAGCACGCCGGTGGTGACGACCTCGACCATGGGGTTGGCGCCGACGTGGCGCTCGCCCCTGATGGTGTAGCTGACGCCCATGCGGCGGGCCGCCGCGCGGACGGCCAGCCTGCGCGGCTCGGCGACCACCACCCGCAGGCCCGCCTCGGCCAACGCCAGCGGGACCACGGTGGTCTTGCCGGTGCCGGGCGGGGCCGTCAGGACGGCGCAGCCGTGCCGGTCGAGCGCCGCGAGCAGTTCGGGCAGGACGTGCCGGATGGGCAGCACCGCATCAGGCATGGATGGCGGCGGGGACGGGGAGGGCCGCGGTGAGGACCGCGTCGAGCAGGCCGGGGAAGCGGCTCTCCAGGTCGTCGCGGCGCAGGCTCATGTACTTGAGCCTGCCCTCCTGCTTGGTGAGGACCACGCCGGCCTCGCGCAGCGTGCGGTAGTGGTGCGAGGCGGTCGACTTGTGCACACCGAGGTCGTCGCCCGCGACGGTGCACGTCATCTCTCCGGCCGCGGCGAGACGGCTCACGATCTCGAGGCGTACGGGGTCGCTGAGGGCCCGCAGAACCTCCGTGAGCTGGATGTTCTCCGTGGACGGATGAGGCAGCAGGCGCATGGGGAAACCCTACCTCCGTTTTATTGTTTGACAACAATCCAACTATAGGTCAGTTTGATGGGCGTCCAACTATTGCTGGAGGCTCCATGAGTTCGCGGCTCTACCCGATGGCCGCCGGAAATTTCGCGATCGGTACGGGGATGTTCGTGACGGCCGGGCTGTTGCCGCCCATCTCCGAGAACCTGGGCGTCTCGCGATCCGCCGCCGGGCAGCTCATGACCGTGTTCGCGCTGGCGTACGCCGTGCTGTCGCCCCTGCTCGCCGCGCTGACCGCCCGCATGTCACGCAGAACGCTGCTGCTGGTGGCGATGGGAGTGTTCGTGGCCGGCAACGTGCTGACCGTGCTGGCGCCAACGTACACGCTGGTCATGCTGACCCGCGTGATCGCGGCGGCGGGCGCGGCCATGTTCACGCCCACCTCGTCCGCCGTGGCGAACGCGCTGACCGAGCCCGAGCGGCGCGGCCGGGCGCTGGCGCTGGTGATGGGCGGGCTGAGCGTGTCGTCCGCCATCGGCGTGCCGCTCGGCACCTGGCTGGGCGAGGCGGCCGGATGGCGGGCCACCCTGTGGATGGTCGCGGGGCTCGGGCTGATCGGCCTGATCGGGGTCGCCGCGCTGGTGCCCGAGGTGCGGATCCCGGCGTCCGGGCGGTTGCGGGAGCGGTTCGAGCCGCTGCGGGACCGGCGGGTGCTGGCGGTCATGGTGACGCAGCTGCTGATGTTCGCGGCCGGCTTCACCGCCTACACCTACATCGGGTCGCTGTTCGACCTGCCGCTGCCCGCGCTGCTGTGGGCGTGGGGGCTCGGCGGCATCGTCGGGAACGCGCTCGGCGGGCGGCTCACCGACGCCTACGGGCCGCGCGTGATGATCCTCGCCGGGCTGGCCGCGTCCGTGGTGTTCCTGGCCCTGGCGCCCGTCGCGAACCTGGCCATGCCCGTCGCCCTGGTCTGGGGCTTCCTGTGGGGCGCGACCGGATGGCTGGTGGCGCCCGCCCAGCAGTTCAGGACCGTCACGGCGGTGCCCGGCAGCGTGCCGATCGGGCTGGGGCTGCTGTCGTCGGCCCAGTACTTCGGGCTCTTCGTGGCGGGGCTGGCCGGCGGCGCGGCGCTGGATGCGTACGGCCGGGTGGGGGTCGTGGTGGTCGCCACCGGGTTCGGGCTGGTGGCGCTGCTGTTCACGCTGGTCACCTACCGGGGGAAGCCGAGGGTTCGCGTGCCCGCTACCTAAGTAGGGGGTCGTGCGGGCGGGGCGTTCGCCAGAATGATGGATGTGTCCCACGACCCTTTGCCCGGCGACGCCGGCTCGCCGGCCGCGCAGCCGGACGACGACCCGCGCGACGAGCCCGCGCCCTTCGCCGCCGTCGTCCTGCTGACGGTCGCCGCGGCGGCGGGCGTCATGGTGCTCGGCGCGCTGGCGCCCTCGGCCCTGAACGTGAAGTTCCTGCTGTTCGGGCCGATCGCGCTGGTGGTGTTCGAGATCGCCGTGCACGAGGTGTGGTGGAAGCGGTGGTGGGGGGCGATCCCGGGCGCGGTACTGGGGCTCGCCGCCTACTTCGAGGGCCGTGCGGCGCTGGCCGACATCGTGGGGGACGGGTGGGCGCATCCGGTCGCGTACGTCACCGCCTGGGCCCTGTTCGCGGCCGTCTTCGCCTGGGCCAGCCGCTACCCCCGCACGTTAGCCTGATCCGCGCGCCGGATCTCCGCCTCGGAGGGGACGGCCGGTCGGCCCGCAGGGGGACGACTCGCGGCGGCCCGCGCGCCTACGGTCGGCCGCATGTTCAACGATCAGGTGAAGTTCCGCCGCGTCACGGCGGGCACGCTGCTCGTCGTCGCCCCCCTCCTCCAGGCCGTGGCCGTCGTCGTCGACCCCGGCACCTGGGGCGACGACCGGGAGGCCGTCAGCTTCGGCGACAACCCCGCGCTGGCCCAGACGCAGTCCGTGCTCTACCACTGGAGCTGGATGCTGATGGCCGTCGCCGTCATCGGCCTGATGCACCTCACCAGGCGCAGGGCCACGCGGCTCGGCCACGTGTCGGGCGTGCTGGCGGTGATCGGCTACCTCCAGCTCTCCGGGCTGCTGCTGATCGACCCCGTCGAGTGGTATCTGGGGCAGCGCAACTCTCCTGAGGAGGCCCAGCGCATCCTCGACGAGATGCTGAACCTGCCCGGCGTGACCTTCGGCTTCCAGCTGCCGTGGATGTTCTTCGGCTTCATCGGGCTGCCGCTGCTGACCGTGGCGGTGTGGCGGGCCGGGTTCGTGGGGTGGTGGGTGCCGCTGCTGGTGGCCGCCGGATACCTGGGCGGCTTCCTGGTGCCGTACGGGCCGCTGACCGTGCCGTTCTGGACCGCGCCTGTCGTCGCCCTGGGCTGGACCGGCGTGCGGATCCTGCGCATGGGCGACGCGGCGTGGGCCGGCTACTACGAGGTCAGCCGAGTGCCGGAATCCAGCCTGCGGTGACCGCCAGGATGATGAAGAAGCCGAGGATGATCCGGTAGATCACGAAGGGCGTGAAGCGGTGGGTGCTGATGTAGCGCAGGAACCACGCCACCGCCGCGTACCCCACGACGAACGAGACGATCGTGGCCACGATGGTCGGCCCCCAGGCGGGCGTACCGGCCTCGCCGATCTCGAACAGCTCCAGCAGGCCCGAGGCGAAGACGGCGGGCATGGCCAGCAGGAACGAGTACTTGGCCGCGTCCTCGCGGCGGTAGTCGAGCAGCAGGCCGGCCGTCGTCGTGCCGCCGGAGCGGGACACGCCGGGGAAGAGGGCGAGCGCCTGGGCGAAGCCGTAGATGAGGGCGTGGGTGATGCTGAGGTGCTTCTCCAGCGTGAGCTTGTTGCGGGCGGTGCGGTCGGCGAACCACAGGATCAGCGCGAAGACGATCAGCGTGGTGCCCACCAGGCGCAGGTCGCGGAAGACCGTCTCGATCTGGTCCTTCAGCACCAGGCCGAGCACGCCGATGGGCAGGGTGCCGATGATGATGTACCAGCCCATGCGGGCCGCCCAGTGGGGGCGCAGCTCCTTGACGAACAGCGAGCGCGTCCACGTCGAGATGATCTCCCACAGCTCCTTGCGGAAGTAGATCACGACGGCCAGCTCGGTGCCGATCTGGATGACCGCCGTGAACGCCGCTCCCGGGTCGGGCCAGCCGGCGAAGGCGGAGACCACCCGGATGTGGGCGCTGGAGGAGATCGGCAGGAACTCCGTGAGGCCCTGGACCAACCCCAAGATCACCGCTTCTAGCCAGCCGATCACGACTACACCTTTCGAGCACGCCGGAGTGATGAGGGTGAGGTTAGCGGAATCGCGGGCCGGGCAATCGCTGTCGTAAGGCGTTGAGCTGATCGGCCGGTGGACGATCCGCGCAGTTCACCGGGAATTCGCGCGATGTTCGTCCGGGGCTGCCCGGCGGGCTGTGTGTAGGTTGCTGGAGAGGCATCCGGCCGGTCCAAGGAGCACCATTGAGCCGCACATCCCTGCCCCTCGTGGAGATCTCCGGCACGCCGCGCGAACGCGGGCGCCAGTACGGCGAGCAGGCACGCGAGCGGATCCAGCGCTCGCTCACCTACTACGCGGAGGCGTTCGGGCACTCCAGCGGCCTGTCGTGGGAGCAGGTCCTGCGGCGCGCGGCCCGCTGGGCGGGGCCGAGCAAGGCGTTCGCGCCGGAGCTGGCCGAGGAGATGGCGGGCATCGCCGAGGGCGCCGGCGTCGGCTTCCTCGACGTGCTCGCGCTCAACGCCCGCGGCGAGATCATCTACGACACCACGTTCAGCGCCATGGAGGCCGACGGCTGCACCTCGTTCGCGCTGATGGGCGAGGCGACGGGCGACGGCCACGTCTACGCAGGGCAGAACTGGGACTGGCGCGAGGGCGTCTCCGGCACGCTGATGGTGCTCAGAGTGGTCCAGCCTGGTCGCCCGACCGTCATCATGCACGTCGAGGCGGGGCAGGTCGGGCGGCAGGGCGCGAACTCGGCGGGCATCGCGCTCAACGCCAACGGGCTCGGCGGGCGCTTCGACGACTCGGTGGGCGTCCCGCAGACGCTGATCAGGCGCAGGGTGCTCGACAGCGGCAACCTCAGCGCCGCGCTGGAGACGCTGACCGAGACCAAGGCCCACATCGCCAGCAACGCGCTGGTCACGCACCGGGCGGGCTTCGCGATCGACCTGGAGACCACGCCGGGGGCGGTCGGCTGGATGTACCCGGCCGACGGGCTGCTCGTGCACGGCAACCACTACCAGGCGTTCGTGCCGCCGCAGCTCGCCGCCCACTACCGGCCGGGCGCCGCCGACTCGCTGGTCCGGGTGCCCAGGGCTGAGGGCGGGCTGCGTACGGTGCGGGAGGCGTCCGGCAGCGACGAGGCCCGCAAGCGCATCAGGGCCGCCATGTCCGACCACCTCGGCCATCCCGAGTCCCTCTGCACCCACCCCGACCCGGCCCGTCCCGCCGTCGAGCGGTGGGCGACCCTGCTGTCGAGCTGCGTCGATCTCACCACGGGGGATTACCTGATCGCGGCCGGGACGCCGTGCGACCACGAGTACGAGCGCGTGCCCTGGAACCTCTACGACGGGCCCGAGGGGGACTCCAGGATCTAGCGCTTCCCGACGTGCGGTCTAGCGCTTCCAGGCGGGCGCGTTCGCGCGGGCGAAGTCCGAGAAGTCGCGGGCCGGGCGGCCGAGCGCCTCCCGCACGCCGTCCGTCGGGCTCGCGTTGCGGCCGTCCAGGATGTCGGTGAACAGGTGCCCCAGGCCCTCCGCGGCCTCGCGCGGCACCCCGTGCCGCACCGCCGCGGCCACGTACTCCTCCGGCGTGACCCGGACGAACGTGATCCGCCTGCCGGTGATCTCCGTCAGCTCCCCGGCCACGTCCGCGAACGTCAGCGCCCTCGGCCCCGTCAGCTCGTACAGCCTGCCCGCGTGCCCCTCCCCGGTGAGCGCGGCCACGGCCACGTCCGCGATGTCCTCGGCGTCCAGGAACGGCTCGGGCACGTCGGCGGCGGGCAGCGCGATGACGCCGTCGAGCACCGCGCCGAGCAGGAAGTCCTCGGTGAAGTTCTGCATGAACCAGCCGCAGCGCAGCACCGTCCACTCGGCGCCCGACTCGCGCACGGCGTTCTCCGCGGCCTGCGCCGCCGGCTCGCCGCGGCCGGACAGCAGCACGAGCTTGCGCACGCCGCTGCGGACGGCCAGCTCGGTGAACGCCTTGACGTCGTCGTACGCGCCGGGAAAGGCCAGGTCAGGGTAGTAGGAGAGGTAGACGGCCGTGACGCCGTCGAGTGCCGCCTGCCAGGTGCCGCGGTCCTGCCAGTCGAAGGCCGGGGCGGCGGAGCGGGAGCCGACCCGTACGGGCAGGTCGAGCGCGGTGAGCCGGTCAACGACGCGGCGGCCGGTCTTGCCGGTGCCGCCGAGCACCAAAATCATCATGTAACTAGTAAGTCAGGATACCGATAAGACTCTCCATGGTTGAGAAGCGCAATCCCATATGCGATCGTCTACCCCATGGACCAGCTCGCGGCGCTTCTCGACGGCCCGAGAGCCCGCGGCGCCTTCCTCCTCCGCTCGATCCTGCATCCGCCGTGGTCGCTGCGCATCCAGGACGAGGCGCCGCTGTCGGTGATCGCGCAGGTGCGGGGCGATTCGTGGATCATGTTCGACGACGCCGAGCCCGTACGCCTCGCGCCAGGGCAGGTGGCCATCGCGCGCGGGCCGGAGCCGTACACCGTGGCCGACGAGCCGGGCACCAGGCCGCAGGTCGTCATCCACCCCGGCCAGCACTGCACCACCCTCGACGGCGAGGTCCTCTACGCCTCCCTCGACCTGGGCATCCGCACGTGGGGCAACAGCACCGACGGCGACACCGTGCTGCTGACCGGCACCTACAACCTGGAGGGCGAGGTCAGCAGGCGGCTGCTCGAAGCGCTGCCCCAGCTCATCGTGGAGCCGGGCGGGCCGATCATCGGGCTGCTCGGCGCGGAGATCGTCAAGGACGAGCCCGGCCAGGAAGCCGTCCTGGACCGGCTGCTCGACCTGCTGCTCATCGCCGTCCTGCGGGCCCACTTCGCCACGCACGAGGCGCCCGCCTGGTACCGCGCGATGAGCGACCCGGTCGTCGGCAAGGCCATGCGCATGCTGCACAACAACCCCGCCCACCCGTGGACGGTCGCCGCCCTGGCCGCCGAGGTGGGCGTCTCCAGGGCCGCGCTGGCCAGGCGTTTCACCGAGCTGGTCGGCGAGCCGCCGATGTCCTTCCTCACCGACTGGCGCCTGGCCCTGGCCGCCGACCTGCTGCGCGAGCCCGACGCCACGATCGGCTCCGTCGCCAGGAAGGTCGGGTACGGCAGCCCGTTCGCGCTCAGCGCCGCCTTCAAACGGGTGCGCGGCGTCAGCCCGCAGGAACACCGGGCGGCGGCTAAGTGAAACCCCTGCTCCTGCTCGACGTGGACGGCGTGCTCAACCCGATGGGCCGCCCCACGCCCGACTTCCGCCGCTACCGCTGCACGATCGGCACCGACGTCTACACCGTGCATCTCAACCCCCGCCACGGCCGCCGCCTGCTCGAACTGGCCCTGGCCACCGGCTCCGAGCTGGTCTGGGCCACCACCTGGGAACACCACGCCAACGACTGGATCGCTCCCCGCATCGGCCTGCCCTCGCTGCCCGTCATCACCATGGGCGCCTCCTCCGCGGGCGTGCCGCCGAGCGAGCACGGCGAGATGTTCAAGACGCCGCACGTGGCGGCGTACGCGGGGCAGCGGCCGTTCGTCTGGTTCGACGACCAGGTGTGGGCGGAGGACGAGGAGTACCTCAGGGTCCATCAGGGTCTGGCCGATTTCCTGCTCATCCACGTGGATCCGCGACAGGGACTGACCAGCCGACATCTGGGCATGGCACATGAATGGCTGACCCTTACAGGGTTTTCTCAGGGTTCCTGACGGGAGTCTTGCGGCCACGCTGTCCGTTTTCCAGATAGGTCGCGAAAACCACACGGAGGAACAGCATGTACCGCTCTCGTGAGCACCGGATCATCGCAGGCGTCTGCGGCGGGCTCGCCGACAAGATGGGCCTGCCGCCCACCCTCGTACGGATTCTCTGGCTGCTGCTGTCGCTCATTCCGGGGCCGCTCTGGGTGGTCTACGTCGTGATGTGGATCCTGATCCCGGAAGCGCCGAAGGGCTACGCCGGGCCGAGCCGCGCCACCTGATCCCGGGTCGGGGCGTCCAGCTCCGTCTGCAAGAGCCCGTTGTTCACGCCGGGCCGGCAGTCCGGCATGACGTGCACGGAGGCCGCCGGTCCTTCCCCGTAGCGGAAGACCAGCCGGAACGAGTCGCTCACAGGCCCCGCCTGCTGGCAGCCGTTCGTGCTCGGCCTGGTCCCGGGCGCGTTCAGCGCCGCGGCGAGTTCGGCGGCCTCCCGCGCGCCGCGCTCGGACCGCGAGCCCGGCTTCTCGCCCGGCTTGAGCCTGCAGACCAGCACGCCGACGACCCCTTCCGGCACCATCTGCTCGTCCTGCCCGCGCCGGCCGAGCGATCCGTCGCAGGGGTCGTCGGGCTGGGGGAGACGCCAGTCACCCGTACGGTAGGCGGCGGTGAGGCTGTCGCCCAGGTAGACGTCGCTGGTGGCCGTGCCGTTGGTGATCGTGGCGCACGAGTTGACCTCTTCCGCGCCGCCCAGCCACAGCGTGTCACCGTCGGGGTAGGTGAAACGGACCAGGTAGTTCGTCATCCGGCCGCCCATCAGCGTGCAGGCACGTTCGGCGTTCTGAGTGTCGATCGGCAGGTAGGCCAGGTCGCGGGCCATCGCCTCGGTGGTCTGGTGGTTCAGCGTGCGCCATCCGTCCAGCTTCTCGCCGCCCGGGTCGGTGTTCCGGCCGGGGTAGGCGCAGATCAGCGCGAGGTCCGGCGCGCCGGGCACCAGCCGGTCCGAGGCGCCGTCCAGGTCGGCGGCGTCCGGGACCCAGTCGCCGATCTTCTCGCTGTCCCACTGCTGCGGGCAGAAGGGCGGCGCCGGTGGGGACCCCTGCGCGACGGCGCACCCCGAGACCGCGAGGAGCCCGGCGGCGAGCCAGTGGAGTGATCTCACACCGGTTGAGACGGCTGATGCTTCCGAGTGGTTCGAGGCCATTTATTCGCTTGTGAGCCGTGCGGAGCGTCGCTCAGGATGGCCGCCATGACGACTCGACGTGCGGACATGTTCACCGAGGACGGCAGACCATCCGACGACGACCCGCGCGAGCACGGGCCCAGGCTCGGCGACGAGCGCGCCACGCTGGCGGAATCGCTGCGCTGCCTGCGTCTCACGCTGGAGCTGAAGTGCGCGGGGCTCGACGCGGAGCAGATGGCGCGGCGGGCGGTGGAGCCCTCGACGATGTCGCTGCTGGGGCTGGTGCGGCATCTGGCCGAGGTGGAGCGGGCGACGTTCCGCAGGCTGCTGGCGGGGGAGGACGTGCCCAAGCTGTACTGCTCCGACACCGACCGTGACGGTGACTTCGACGGCGCGGTCGCGGATCCCGAGGTGGTCGCCGAGGCGTGGCGGACGTGGCGGGCGGAGGTGGAGTTCTCCACGCGGTTCCTGGCCGGGGCGCCCAGCCTGGAGGCGACCGCCGACGACCCGCAGAACCTGCACGGCAGCGGGGGCGGGGCGATGTCGGTGCGCGAGGTGGTGCTCGGGATGATCGAGGAGTACGCCCGTCACATGGGGCACGTGGACCTGCTGCGCGAGCGGATCGACGGGCGCATCGGCCAGTAGGAGGTACGTGCCCGGGCGTCCGCGCGGCGGCATATCCTCGGAGTATGAGGGCAAGGCCGCTGACGCTCATCCAGGATGAGCTCGTCGATTACGACCAGGCGATGGAGCGCATGACCGACCTCGTCGGGCAGCGCCAACGGGACGAGCGGCCGGACACGCTCTGGCTGCTGAGCCACCCGTCCGTCTACACGGTCGGCCGCCGCACCCCGATGGCCCACCTGCCCGACCCCACGCGCGGCATCCCCGTCGTCGAGACCGGGCGCGGCGGCCAGCTCACCTACCACGGGCCAGGCCAGCTCGTCGGTTACCTCATCGTCAAGCTGGACGAGGGCGAGGGGATCGTCGACTACGTGCGCGAGGTGGAGCTGCGGCTGGTCGAGGCGCTGGGCAAGCTGGGGCTGCCGGCCGAGCGGCGCGACACGCCGCCGGGGTCGGAGCTGCTGACCGGGGTGTGGACGGCCGAGACCGGTCGTAAGATCATCTCGATCGGGATGCGGCAGAGCAGGGGTGTCACGAGCCACGGGTTCGCGCTCAACGTCGACGGCGACCTGACGCCGTGGAGCTGGGCCGTGGCCTGCGGGATGCCCGACGTGGACATGACCTCGCTCAAGCGCGAGCTGGACGACGCCGCGATGCCCGCCGTGATGCCCGCCGTACGCGCGGCGGTGGCCGAGGCGTTCGAGGCTTCCTGACAGGCCGAGGTCATTCTCAGGGAGGGAATCTTGTTATTCCTCCCCGTTCGTCCCTGCAAATAGGCAATGATCCAATCTTGGTCGCACGCCCCGACGGGGGGATCGGCTGAAGATTGGAGCACTGTGCGAAAGAGGTTTTCCCTGCTCGCCGCCGCCTTAATGGCGATGGCGACACTCTCGTCCGTCGCGCCCGCCAACGCGGACACGGCCGGGACGGCTGAGACGGCACGTACGATCACCTGGGCGCCCTGCGAGGAGGAGCCCAGCGCCGAATGCGGCAAGCTGACCGTCCCGATCGACTGGTCCAAGCCGGACGGGCCGACCGTCGACATCGCGGTCGCCCGGCGCAAGGCCACCGACCCGTCCGCCAGGATCGGTTCGCTGGTGATCAACCCGGGGGGTCCTGGCGGTTCCGGTGTGGAGGCCGCGTACGGCGCCACCTGGTTCACCGACGAGCTGCAGAAGCGGTTCGACATCGTCGGCTTCGACCCCCGGGGTGTGGGGCGCAGCCATCCGGTGATCTGCTCGGCGTCGGTCTACAACCAGATGCCGCACACCGTCATGAAGAGCCAGGCCGACTTCGACGCCTGGAACACGTTCACCAAGAAGCTGCACGCCGACTGCCGCGAGCGCACCGGCCCGCTGTACGACCACGTCGACTCCCAGGACGTGGCCCGTGACATGGACGCGCTGCGCGCCGCCCTCGGCGAGGAGAAGCTGACCTACTACGGCATCTCCTACGGCACGCTGATCGGCCAGATGTACGCCGAGCTGTTCCCGGACCGCGTCCGGGCGCTCGGGCTCGACAGCAACATGGACCACAGCCTGGGCGTCGCGGGCTTCCTGTCCACCGAGGCGATCGCCGTCGAGGACGCCTTCGACCAGTTCGTCGGCTGGTGCGACCAGGAGCCGAGCTGTGTGCTGCACGGCCAGGACATCCGGGCGATCTGGAAGGGCCTGCTGGACAAGGCGCGCCGGGGCGAGCTCGTCTACCCCAGCACCGGCACGAAGATGACGGAGCTGCAGGTCATCTACAACGCCGCGCTGGGCAACGAGGGGCCCGACTGGGTGACGCTGAGCCAGACGATCAACTGGCTGAACGGCGGCGCCGAGCCGGACTGGGTGCCTCCGCTGCCGGGCCGCGGGCCCGTCGAGGGGGACGTGGCGTACCTGCCGACCGCGATCCTCTGCCAGGACTACAACCTCCGGGTGCGCAACTACACCGAGTACGCCGCGCTGATGAAGGTGTCGAACAAGCTGGCGCCGGACACGCGGTACCACCCGTACCCGACCGACGACCTGCCGATCTGCATGAACTACGGGACCACCAACCCGCCGCACGAGCTGGAGTACACGGGCGACGCCCCGCTGCTGCTCGGCAACTCGCTGCACGACCCGGCCACGCCGTGGATCTGGTCGGCCAACGCCGCCCGCCAGCTCGGCTCCAAGGCGGTGCTGCTCACGTACGAGGGCTGGGGTCACCGCATCTACGGCAAGGACAAGTGCCAGACGGACATCTTCGACGAGTACCTGATCTCGCTGAAGGTGCCCGCGCAGGGCACGCGCTGCGCCGTGGGCACGCCTGAGGAGACGCTCAGGCTCAAGAGCGCGAAGCCGGCCTGGCCGACTGACCGGCTCTCCTGGTAGCGAGGCGATGGGTACGGCGTCCGGGCCGTACCCATCGTCGACTCACGTGGTGGGGACCTCGTCGACCGTCCGGCGGGGTCCCGTGAACCAGTGGCGGGCCGACAGGGCCCACCACAGCGCGATCCCGATCAGCACCACCCCGACGGCGATCGGCGCGTAGTTGACCGACGTCCAGGTGAAGTCGGGGTTGCCCGGCACGCCGGCCGGTGAGAACGGCATGATGAAGTAGATCGAGACGATCACGATCTCGACGCAGGCGATCCAGCACAGCGCCTTGTACTTCCTGCCGAGTGTCCACGGCCCCGGCTGGAAGGCGTCGCCCATGCGCAGCCGCAGCCAGATCGGGATGAGGAAGGCCAGGTAGAGCCCGATGACGGCGATCGAGACGACGGCGTAGAAGGCGACCGGCGTGGTCAGTCCTGCGGGGGCGTAGAGGGCGGGCAGGGTGATCAGGGCGGCGGCGACGCAGCCCGCGATGATCGCGTTGACGGGGGTGCGGTTGCGGTCCACCTTCGACCACAGGCGCCAGCCGGGCACGGCGCCGTCGCGCGAGAACGCGTACGTCATCCTGGACATCGAGGTCACGCAGCTCATCCCGCAGAAGAACTGGCCGATCGTGGAGATCGCGAAGACGGCCGTGGCGAGCGGGGACGACAGCGCGGTGTCGAAGATGGCGCCGACGAACCCCGCGTTCTTGTTGATCTCGTCCACATGCGTGGCGGCGAACAGGAACGACAGCAGCAGGATCCAGCCGCCGATGGCGGAGTAGAAGATCGACTGCCACAGGCCCCTGGCCGCGCTCGTGGCCGCGCCCTGGGTCTCCTCCGACACGTGCGCGCAGGCGTCGAAGCCGGTGATCGTGTACTGGGTGAGCAGGAAGCCGAGCGGCAGCACGTACAGCCAGAAGGGCAGCCCGTCGGAGCCGTCGCCGAAGCCCGAGTTGTTGTTGGTGCCGAAGAAGACGAAGGAGGCCGACTGGTGGTTCTCCGGGGCGAAGATCAGGATGGCCACGATGATCGCGGCGCCGGCCACGTGCCACCAGACGCTCACGTTCTGCAGCAGTGAGATCAGCTTGTGGCTGTAGATGTTGATCAGCGCGTGCAGCGCCAGAATGATCACGAAGAGGAGGAACGCCTGGGGGAGGGTGGCCTCCCAGGCGCCGCCGGTCAGGCGGTTCAGGGTGATGTTGAGGAAGGTCGCGCAGCCGTAGTCGACCGACGCGGTGACGGCGATGAGGCCGATGAGGTTCAGCCAGCCGGTGAACCAGCCGTGGATCGGCTTGCCCAGCTTGGCGGCCCACCAGTAGATGCCGCCCGCCGTCGGGTATGCCGACACCAGCTCCGACATGCAGAAACCGATGATCAGGATGAACAGTGAGATCAGCGGCCAGCCCCACGAGATGGCGATGGGGCCGCCGTTGTTCCACGCCTGACCGAAGGTCGTGAAGCAGCCGGCGAGGATGGAGATGATCGAGAAGGAGATGGCGAAGTTCGAGAAACCGCTCCAGGTGCGGGCCAGCTCCTGCTTGTAGCCGAGCTCGGCCAGTCGCCTGGAATCCTCTTCAGTGGTCATGTGAGGTCTCCCTGGGGGGCGCGGAGGACGCTCCTTTTGGTCTACGTCTAGACCATTTCTGCCCAGGGGACAAGGCGTTACAGCGGGGTTTCGATCTCGTCAGGCCCCGAGGTGGCCTCCCCGGCACGTGCGGGGAGACCACCGCGCGGGGGTGTCAGGACATGGCGTCCATGGCGGCCTGGCAGAACGCCTTGAGGTCGTCCGGCTTGCGGCTGGTGACCAGGGTGTTCGGCCCGTTCGTGCAGACCATGACCTCCTTGTCCACCCAGGTCGCCCCGGCGTTGCGCAGGTCCGTCTGCAGGCTGGGCCAGGACGTCAGGGTCCGGCCGCGTACGACGTCCGCCTCGATCAGCGTCCACGGCGCGTGGCAGATGGCGGCCACCGGCTTGCCCGCGTCGAAGAACGACCGGACGAACCGTACGGCCTCCGGCACCGTCCGCAGGAAGTCCGGGTTCGCGACGCCGCCCGGCAGCACGAGGCCGTCGTAGGACGAGGCCTCGTCCACTGTTTCGTCCACGGCGAAGGTGTCTGCCTTGTCCAGGTGGTTGAACCCCTGGACCTGGCCGGGAGAGGTCGAGACGAGCCGGGGCGTGCCGCCGGCCTGCTTGACCGCCTTCCACGGCTCCGTGAGCTCCACCTGCTCGACTCCCTCGGGGGCGACCAGGAAAGCGATGGTCTTGCCGTCCAGCATGTGACTGCCCTCCCTTGTTTCCACCCCCCTTTCCGTGACCGCCGGATGTATGCGTCTTTACCCCTAGGGGGTATATTGGGTGACACGAGAGCCGAGAGTGAGGAGTGTGACCATGACTGTCGCGACGTACCAGGTGGACGGCATGACCTGCGGCCACTGCGTGAGCGCCGTGACCCAGGAGGTCGGCAAGGTGACCGGCGTGAGCGGGGTCGAGGTCGATCTGGCGAACGGGGCGGTGACCGTGACCAGCGCGGCGCCGATCGACGTGGCGCTGATCGACGCCGCGGTGGTCGAGGCCGGTTACGAGCTGGGCGGCAAGGTGGAGCTGCTGCCGCAGGTGAGCGGGTCGTCGTGCTGCGGTTCCGGCGGCTGCCACTAGCTCGCCAGGGCGCCGCGTCATGAGCCCGGCAGCCCGGACACTGAGCGGCTAGCCCTGCTGGGCGCGCAGGCGATGGTGGACCAGCCAGCAGGCGGCGGCCCCGACGGCGTACCAGAGCAGGTCGGGCGGGTTGAACGTGCTGCCCAGCACCGGCCGCAGCGGCTCGGGGATCTCCCAGAGCTGGGCGAACTCGATCGCCCAGCTCAGCCCGGCCGACACCGCCGCCGCCACCAACGGCCGGATCCTGGGCAGGGCGAGCACGAGGAGCGCGTAGATCAGCGCGGTGTAGAGCGCGTCGCCCGCGTACTTCGGGAAGGCGCCGTCCCAGAGCGCCCGGACGCCGAGCCCGCACGCGACGATCACCACGCAGGTTAGGGCGGTCGGCAGGCGGGGCACCAGCTCAACGTAGTGCCAAGTGCGCTGAAAATTTACACCGCCAAAGGAAACGAAGGTGAAACAATTTTCCGCACCTCGTTGACATGCGGACTCCGTATGGTGTGCCTTTCTCTACACAGGAACCCCCCTGCCTGAAGGTGAGGCACTCATGAGGAGATGGTTCGCACGCCTGGCCGCGCTGGGCGTCGCGCTATTAGTGGCCGGTACGGGCACCACGGCCGCCCTTGCCCAAGATCCGGCGGCGGGGAAGAAAGTCTTTCGCGTCGGCGCGACGCAGGCCATGGACTCGATGAACCCCTTCCTCGCGGTCCGCCTGGTCTCGACGTCGATCCACCGCTGGATGTACGGCTACCTGACGGTGCCCGACTCCAAGACCCTCCAGCCCAGCCCCGACCTGGCCGAATCGTGGACCACGTCCGAGGACGGGCTCACGTGGACGTTCAAGATCCGCACCGCGAAGTGGTCCGACGGCCAGCCGGTCACCGCCGAGGACGCGGCCTGGACGTTCAACAAGATGATGACCGACGAGGCCGCCAAGACCGCCAACGGCCCCGCGGTGGAGAACTTCGAGAGCGTCACCGCCAGCGGTCAGGACCTGACCATCAAGCTGAAGGCGCCGCAGGCGTCCATGCTGGAGAACCCGGTCCCGATCATGCCCAAGCACGCTTGGGAGTCGGTCACCGACATGGCGAACTACGACGCCGAGAAGTACCCGACCGTGAGCAGCGGCCCGTACATCGCGGTCGAGCACAAGAAGGACCAGTACGTCAAGCTGCAGGCCAACCCCAACTACTGGCGGGGCAAGCCGAAGATCGACGAGCTGCAGGTCATCTTCTACGACAACCCGCAGGCCGCGATCGCCGGCCTGAAGAAGGGTGACATCGACCTGCTCGGCCGGATGACCCCGCAGGAGTTCGAGGCCATCCAGAACGACCCGAACATCGAGGCGTGGAACACCCAGGGCCGCCGCGCGGCCTACCTCCAGGTCAACCACGGCGCCACCACCACCGACGACAAGGCGGTCGGCGACGGGCACCCCGCGCTCAAGGACGTCAAGGTGCGGCAGGCGCTGCACTACGCCATCGACAAGCAGAAGCTCGTCGACGAGGTGCAGAACGGCCTGGCCAAGCCCGCCGACGGCTCCATCGTGCCGCCGATGTACAAGGACTTCTTCTGGGAGGCCACCGGCGAGGAGAAGGTCTCCTACGACCCCGCCAAGGCCAACCAGATCCTCGATGACGCCGGCTACAAGAAGGGCGCCGACGGCATCCGCACGATGCCCGACGGCGACCGCAAGCTGGAGTTCCGCTTCACCATCCACACGGAAACGCCGATCGAGGACAAGCTCGCCGAGTACCTCACCGCCTTCTTCAAGGAGGTCGGCATCACGCTGACCACGGTGAAGCTGGAGTCCAGCAAGTTCACCGAGGAGACCGGCGTCACCGGCAACTTCGACATCGCGATCAGCGGCTGGTCGGTCAACCCCGACCCCGAAGAGGTCATGGCCACCCACCTGTGCAGCCGCAGGCCGGCACCGGGCGGCGAGGGCGGCGGCACCGAGTCGTTCTTCTGCGACGACACCTTCGAGAAGCTCTACCAGGACCAGCTCAAGGAGCTCGACCGCCCCAAGCGCATCGACCTGCTCAAGCAGATGCAGGAGCGGCTCTACACCCAGGCCCCGATCATCGCGATCTACTACACCAACGACCTGGAGGGCTACCGCAAGGACAGGGTCACCAGCATCACCCCCATCCCTGAGGACAAGGGTCTGCTGTACGGCGGCAGCGGCTACTGGCCGTTCTACACCGTGGACGTCAAGGCCACGGCGGCGGCGAGCGGCAGCACCGGCGGCGGCTCCAACACCGGCATCATCGCCGGCATCGTGGGCGCCGTGGTGGTCATCGGCGTCGGCGCCTTCCTCCTGACCAGGCGGCGCAAGAGCACCGCAGACGAGCGCGAATGACGACACCGCTCGAAGCAGCAGAGCCCGCCGCCGTCCAGGCGGCGGGCCCTGGTGACGAGCGCCCCACCAGCCGCGGCACGCTGCGGTACGCGCTGTCCAAGGGCGGTGGGGCGCTGTTCAGCATCGCCATGGTGCTGGTCGGCACGTTCTTCGTGTTCCGGCTGCTGCCCGGCGACCCCGTGCGCAACCTGGCGCAGGGCCGCAACATGACCCCTGCCCAGCTCGACCTCGAACGCCGTCGGCTCGGGCTCGACAAGCCGCTGCTCGACCAGTTCATCGACTTCGTCGGCGACACGCTCCGGCTCGACCTGGGCACCTCCTACGAGTACAAGCGGCCCGTCCTCGACCTCATCGGCGAGCGGATCGGCCCCACCCTGCTGCTCGCCGGCACCGGCCTCGTGATCGCGGTCAGCCTCGGCATCTGGCAGGGCACGCGGGCCGGCTGGCGGCACGGCACCAGGTTCGACCGCCTGTCCACCGGCGCGTCCCTGCTGCTGTGGTCGGTGCCGACGTTCTGGCTCGGGCTGCTGCTCATGATGGTGTTCGGCGTCGGCATCGGGCCGATCCCCGGCATCTTCCCGTTCCGCGGCATCGAGAGCGTCGACGCGCCCGACGGGTTCGCGTACGTGCTCGACGTGGCCTCCCACATGGTGCTGCCCTGCCTGACGCTGGTGGCCGTGGTCTACGCGCAGTACCTGCTCGTCATGCGCTCATCGCTGATGGAGGAGGTCAGCCAGGACTACGTCACCGTCGCCAAGGCCAAGGGCCTGCGCGACGACGAGGTACGGCGCCGCCACGCGGTGCCCAACGCCCTGCTGCCCACCGTGACGCTGGTCTTCATGCGCGTCGGCTTCGTGGTCGGCGGCGCGGTCACCGTCGAGACGATCTACACCTGGCCCGGGCTCGGGCAGTTGTTCTACGAGGCGATCAGCGTGCCCGACTTCACGCTCATGCAGGGCACCTTCCTGCTGATCACGGTGGCCGTGATCGTCATGAACACGCTGGCCGACGTGGTCTACCACCTACTCGACCCGAGGGTGAGGTCGGCGTGACCAGTGTCTCCGCGGCCCGCAGGCGGCTCGCACTGAGCCGGTTCTGGGCCGAGTACCGCCAGCACCGCGGCGGCATGATCGGCCTGATCGTGCTCGTCGCCGCCGTGCTGCTCGCGCTGGTCGCGCCGCTGTTCATCAGCGAGGACGTGACCAGCGTCGTCGAAGGCGTCGGCGAGAAGTGGGCCGCGCCCAGCCTGAGCGAGCCGTTCGGCACCGACGAGTCCGGCCGCTCCATCCTGCTGATGGTCTGGTGGGGCTCGCGCACGTCGCTGCTCATCGGCTTCCTCGCCGCGCTGCTCAGCATCGTCATCGGCCTCGTCTTCGGCGTGGCCGCCGGGCACTTCCGCGGCTGGCTGGGCGCCGCCCTGATGCGGATCACCGACTGGTTCCTGGTGCTGCCCTCGCTCGTCACGGCCCTGGTGCTGGCCGCCATCCTGGGCGGGAGCACGTTCACCATCATCATGGCCATCGGCATCACCACCTGGCCGTCCACCGCCCGCCTGATCAGGGCGCAGACGCTCGCCGTCGAGGCCAGGCCGTACATCGAGCGCTCCAAGGCGCTCGGCGCGGGGCACTGGCACATCACCACCCGGCACGTGCTGCCGAACGTGGCGCCGCTGCTGCTCGCCAGCACCACGCTGGAGGTCGCCAGCGCCATCGTCACCGAATCCACGCTGGCCTTCCTCGGCGCCAGCTCCAACAAGACCTCGTGGGGCACCATGCTGCGCGCCTCCTACGACTTCGGCGCCGCCACCCAGGGCGCCTGGTGGTACATCCTCATCCCCGGCCTGGCCATCCTCGTCGTCGTCATGGCGTTCACCCTCGTCGGGCGGGCGCTGGAGGCCGTGCTCAACCCCCGGCTGAGGAGGGCCGCATGAGTCTGCTCGAACTCGACGACGTGTCGGTGACCTACCGCATCGCCTCCGGCGAAGTACCCGCCGTCCGCGGGGTCTCGCTGAGCCTGGACGCCGGAGCGGCGCTCGGCATCGCCGGCGAGTCAGGATCCGGCAAGTCGACGGTGGCCATGGCGCTGCTGCGGCTCCTGCCCCGCGACGCGCGCGTCGGCGGCCGGATCCTGCTCGATGGCGACGACGTGCTCGCCATGAAGTGGGGCCGCCTGCGCGCCGTACGGTGGGCCGAGGCGTCCATCGTCTTCCAGGGCGCCCAGCACGGCCTCAACCCCGTGCGCCGGATCGGCGACCAGATCGCAGAACCGCTGCTCGTGCACGACCTGGCCAAGCCCGACGCCGCCCGCAAGCGCGTCGCCGAACTGCTCGAACAGGTCGGCCTGCCCGCCTGGCGGGCCCGCAGCTACCCGCACGAGCTGTCCGGCGGGCAGCGGCAGCGCGTCATGATCGCGATGGCGCTCGCCTGCTCGCCCCGGCTGATCATCGCCGACGAGCCGACCACCGCGCTCGACGTGATGGTGCAGGCCCAGGTGCTCAGCCTGATCAAGGAGCTGGTCGCCGAGCAGGGCATCTCACTCATTATGATCTCGCACGACCTGTCCGTGCTCGCCGACGTCTGCGACCAGCTCGCCGTCATGTACGCGGGACGCGTCGTCGAGCACGGGCCGTCCGGCGAGGTGTTCCACGAAGCCCGGCACCCCTACAGCCGGGCGCTGGCCGCCGCCTTCCCCACCGTGGGCGACCCCGTCTCGCGGATGGCGCCCAAGGGGCTCGGCGGCGACCCGCCCGACCCGATGCACCTGCCGGGCGGGTGCTCGTTCCATCCGCGCTGCCCTGTCGTGCTGGACGAGTGTTCGTCGATCGATGTGGAGCTCTGGCCGGCCGGGGACGGGCGGAGGGCGGCTTGTGTGCGCGTCAGGGAGACGGAGGACGCCTCATGACCCCACCCCAGATGCCTGGCCATCGCCATCGCACAGGACCCATGACCTCACCCCAGATCGACGCGGAGGTCTCATGACCGAGACGCAGACGGCCGCGGAGGCGGTCGCGACCACCCGGCCGGCCCTGCTGGAGGCCCGCGACCTGCACGTCGAGTTCTCCTCCCGAGGCCGCCGCGCCCGCGCCGTGGACGGCGTCAACCTGGCCATCGGCCAAGGCGAGATCGTCGCCCTGGTCGGCGAGTCGGGCTGCGGCAAGACCACGCTCGCCCGCACCCTGCTCGGCCTCGAACGCCCCACCTCCGGCGAGGTCCGCTACGACGGCGACCCGCTCAGCTACACCTCCAAGGCGCTCAAGGCGTACCGCAGGCAGGTGCAGCTCGTCCTCCAGGACCCGACCGGCTCGCTCAACCCCAGGCACACCGTGTACGAGGCCGTCGCGGAAGGCCCCCGCATCCACGGCCTGCGCGACGAGCAGGACGTCGTGTCCACCGCCCTGTCCCACGCCGGCCTGCGGCCACCCGACCGGTTCTTCCTGCGCTACCCGCACGAGCTGTCGGGCGGGCAGCGGCAGCGCGTCGTCATCGCCGGCGCCCTCGCCCTCGACCCCAAGGTGCTCATCGCCGACGAGCCGGTCGCCTCCCTGGACGCCTCCGTCCGCGGCGAGATCCTGGCCCTGCTGCTCCGGCTGCGCGCCGAACTCGGCCTGTCGGCGCTCGTCGTCACCCACGACCTGGGCCTGGCCTGGAACATCGCCGACCGCGTCGCCGTCATGTACCTGGGCAGGATCGTCGAATCCGGGCCCGTCGAGCAGGTGCTGACCGCGCCGCGGCACCCGTACACGCAGGCCCTGATGTCGGTGCTGCCCGAGTCGCCGGAACGCGTCGTACTGACCGGCGAGCCGCCGGACCCGACCCGGATCCCCGGCGGCTGCCGCTTCCACGCCCGCTGCCAGGTCCTCGCCTCCGGCAAGGCCGCCGAGGCGGGGGTGGACGGGCGGTGCCGTACCCAACTGCTGGACATCCTGCCCGCCACTGCGGAGGCGCAGGCGGCCTGCTACTACGCGGAGACGGTCGGCCAGTGACGGCGTGATCGGGCCGGTGGAAACGCCGCGGAAACCGCCGCGGCGTTACTGCTGGTCCCCATGAGAACATCACTGACCGCCCTGACGGCCGTGACGGCGCTGGCGGCTTCCTCCGCAACACCATCAGCGGCCCTCGCGTCACCTTCCGCCCTCGCGTTGCCTTCCGCTCTCGCGTCGTCTTCCGCCCTCGCGTCGCCTACGGCGGTCATCGCGGCACCGGCGGCCGTCCACGCGTCGCCTTCCGAGGACTCTGCGGCGCCGGCGGCGGTCCGCGCGTCGTCTTCGTCGGTCTTCACGGCACCGGAGGCCGTTCCCGCGTCGCCTTCCATGGCACCGGCGGCCGCTCGCACTTCGCCTTCCGAGGCCTTCGGGTCGCCTTCGGCGGTGCTCGCCTCGCAGGCGGCTGCGGCCGTGCCGAGCCCTGGCGTGTCGTCGTCCTCCGTGACTTGGAAGCCCTGCCCGTCCTACACCGACGAGGTGGCCCGCGGCCTGGGCGTCGCACAGGACAAGATCGCGTCCTTCCACAGCCTGATGAAACGCCTGGAATGCGGAACGGTCACCGTCCCCCTCAACCACCACGACCCAGCCGGACGCGAGATCGACATCGCCGTGACCCGCCTGGCCGCCACAGACCGAACCCACCGCCTCGGCGCCATCACCGTCCTCCCAGGCGGCCCCGGCAACAGCGGCTACCTGGACCCCATCCTGCGAGCCGCCCTCAGAAACGACCAGATGGCAGCGCTCAACGAGCACTACGACATCATCGGCTTCGACCCACGCGGCGTGGGCTACAGCACCAAGGCCGCCTGCCCCACCTCCCAGGTAGGGCCACAACAGCCGGGCCCGCTCACCAAACAGTCGGCCAGGCAGATCTACGACGCCCAGACCGCCGCCAACCAGCAGTGCGGACGCTCCGACCCCGCCTTCCTCGGACAACTCACCACCGAGAACGTCGCCAAGGACCTCGACCTGATCCGGACCGCACTCGGCGAACCCGAACTCAACCTTCTCGGCTTCTCCTGGGGCACCTACCTGGGCATGGTCTACCGCAGCCTGTACCCGCAACGCACCGGACGGGCCTTCCTGGACAGCGTGGCACCGCCATGGACCAACCTCGTCAAACACACCGAAGGCGCCGCCCAGGCGGCCGAGGCCAACTTCGGCCGCATGGCCGCCTGGCTGGCCCGCCGCAACGCCCTCTACGGCCTCGGCGCCACCACCCGTGAAGTGCGGGCGGAGGTGGCCAAGCTGGTCCATGCGTACGACCGGAGCCCCAGAACCTACAGCGACCTGCCACGCCCCATCGACGGCTCGGCCATCGCCGACCTGGCCAAGCGCAACTCGACGGAGTGGGCACGCGCCGGCAAGGCCCTAGCAGAGCTACGCACCGCCATCGCCCCCTCCACCGGCACCAGCACCGGAACCGGCACCTCAGCCAACGCCTCTGCCAGCACCGGAACCTCAGCCAACACCTCCACCGGCACTGGCACTTCCTCCGGCACCTCCACCTCCACCGGTACTGACGCTTCCTCCGGCACCGGCACTTCCGCCAGCCCTTCACCCGGAACCAGCACCGGCACTGGCACCACCGCCCCGCCCACCGTCAAGGAACTGCTCGGCACCGGCATGATGGGCACCCCCGTACCCGGCGCGCCGGAAATGCTGAACCTGACCATGAACTGGGCGGTCGCCTGCAACGAGGACGACAGCCGCCCCACCTTCGACACCGCCTGGCGCACCTACCAGCAACTCGTCAAGCGCTTCCCGGCGACCGGCCGAGGCTGGGGACTGGGCGGCGCCATGTGCCAGGGCTGGCCACTACCGGTACAGCAGGCCACACTGCGCCGGAGCAACGGCTCGCTGGTGCTGGCGGGCCACCTGCACGAGTTCATGTCCGCCTACGACTGGACGCTGCAAACGCACCGCGCCGTCGGAGGCACCGTCTACACGGTCGCCGACGACGTGCACGTGTCCAGCACACGGGTGCCGGAGTGCGCCGCCGACGTGGCCCGCTACTTCGAGACGGGCCGGATCGACACCGGCTGCAAGGGCACACCCCTGCCAAGCTGACCCCCGACCCTGAGCACAGGCGACGTGCCACAGCCGACCCGCAACCACCACCAGCCAGGCGAAACTCAGAGCCCGCCACCATCCCGGCGGCTCAGAGCCACCACCAGCCAGGCGAAACTCAGAGCGCGGGGACCAGCCCGGCGGCTCAGAGCCAACACCAGCCCGGCGGCCCAGAGCTAGCACCCGCATCAAGTGCGGCTCAGAGCCTGTCACCAGCCAGGTGCGGCCCAGCGAGGCCCAGGGCCGTCACCAGGCAACGAAGTCGGTGTCGTGGCCGGGCCGGTCGAGGTCGGCGTCGTGCACCAGGATCGCGGCCTGAACACGGTTGGCCAGCCCCAGCTTGGCCAGCACCCGGCTGACGTGCGCCTTGACCGTGGCCTCCGTCAGCCGCAGCTCCCGACCGATCTCGGCGTTGGACAGGCCGCGAGCCAGCGCCTTGATCACGTCCCCCTCCCGGCCGGTGAGCCCGTCCAACTGCCTGCGGGCGGCCTCGGCCCGCGAGGGGGCGCGGTCGGCGTACTGCGCGATGACCCGCTTCGTCACGGACGGGGACAGCATGGCCTGACCGTCGGCGACCGTGCGCACGGCGGCGGCCAGCTCTCGTGGCGGCGTGTCCTTGAGCAGGAAGCCCACGGCGCCCACCCGCAGCGCCTCGTGTACGTACTCGTCCACGTCGAACGTGGTCAGCATGACCACCTTGGGCGGCTCCGGATCCCCGAGGACGCGCGCGGCGGCGCTGAGTCCGTCCATGACGGGCATCCGCACGTCCATCAGCACCACCTCGGGCCGCAGCCGCCGCACCGCCGACACCGCCTCGGCGCCGTCACGCGCCTCGCCGATCACCGAGATGTCGCCCGCCGCCTCCAGGATCAACCGCAGCCCGGACCGTACGAGCGCCTCGTCGTCCACCACGAGCACCCGGATCATGCGCAGATCCCGCCACCTACGGCGCGACCACCCGAGCAAGGCCCGCTCATGCCGACCTCGTCTCCTACGGGGCGACCGCCTGCGCATGACCCGCTCATGCCTACCCGCCTCCTACGGGGCGATTGCGTGCGCACGACCCCGCTCGTCCAGAGCCCGCCGCCTCCTGCGGTGCCGCTCCCAGACGGCTCGGCTTCGATGGTCGTGCGGGCTGTGGCGACACCGCTTGCGGGCGGCTCGCTCCCGTGAATCTTGCGGGCTGCGGTGACGCTTGTGGGTGGCTCGCTTCCGTGGGTGTCGTGGGCTGTGGTGGTGACGCTTGCGGGCGGCTCGCTCATGCCGGGATCCTGGCGCTGACGAGGAATCCGCCGCTCTCCTCGGCGCTGGTGCGCAGCGTGCCGCCGAGAAGCTCCACGCGTTCCCGCAACCCCACCAAGCCCCAGCCCGCGCCCGGCAACACCCCCCGCTGAGCCTGGCCGGCCAGCACCTCCCGTGGGGCCTGGCCGGGCAACCCCTCCCGCTGCGCTTGGCCCGGAAGCGCCTGCCGCTGCGCTTGGCTCGAAAGCGCCTGTCGCTGCGCGTGCGGGGCCTGGTTGCGTACCTCCACCTGGAGCTCTTGGTCCCCGAATCGCAGCAGCACGTCCGTTCGGGCGTCGCCCGCGTGCTTGTGCACGTTGGTGAGGGCCTCCTGGATCACGCGGTACGCGGTGCGTTCCACCGTCTCCTCGACCGGCCGGGGATGGCCCTCGTCGTGCCTGGTCACCGCGATGCCCAGAGCGCGGGACTGGTCGAGCAATCGGTCGAGGTCGCCGAGCGTGGGTTGCGGTCGGTAGGTGGCGTCGAAGTCGGCAGGCCGGTGGTCGCCGACCAGGCCTGCACGCCGGGCCACGGCCTCAGAGCCGGTAAGCCGGTAGTCGGGGGCAGAGCTGGTTGGCTGGTGGTCGGCCTCGGGGCCGGGTGGCTGGTGGTGGGGTGTGCGGAGTACGCCGAGTACGTCGCGCAGGTTGGTCAGGGCCTCGCGGCCGATCCCGCCGATCATGGCGGCGGTCCTGGCCGCTTCCTCGTCGGGTGTGCGTACTTCCAGCGCTCCCGCGTGCAGCACCATCAGCGAGACCCGGTGCGCCACGATGTCGTGCATCTCCCTGGCGATTCTGGCGCGCTCCTGCGCCCTGGCCTGGTCGGCTCGCATGACCTGTTCGCGTTCGAGCCGCCGCGCCCGCTCCTCGGCCGCCGCCAGGACCTCGCTTCTGGCGCGGGTCCACAGCCCCACGGCCAGTGGCAGGCCGATCATGCCCAGGGCCATGAACAGGGCGTTGCCCAGGCCGGCGGTCAGCACCTCCTGCAGCCCGTCGCGTGCCTTGCCGACCACCGCCGAGATGCCGCACACGATGAGGGAGGCGGCGATGTAGGCGGCGATGCCTCGGTTTCTGTGCAACGTGCGGCCCGCGTAGTAGGAGGCGACCAGCAGGGGCGGCCACACCACCAGCCAGGCGTAGGTGACGGCGCCCACGGCGGCCAGCGGCCACCAGGAGCGCCGGGCGTGCCAGGCTGCCGCGCCCGCCGCTGCGGCGATCGCGACCTGGACGGGGAGCGGGAGGCCGGATGGCACCCCCGCTTGCCCGCTCATCACGACCAGGGATGCCGCGAAGACTCCCGCGCCGAGCAGTACGAAGCGCATGGTCACAGCGTAGGGGGCGGGGTGGGAAAGGGGGTTACGACGAAAGTAGGGGGTGCTGATCGACGATCGGGGAGGACGGTTCGTGGTGGGGTTACGGCAGCGTGGTCGGCATGCGAAGCACCGCTGCTGTAGCAGCTCTCTCGTCGATCGTCCTCTGTGGCATTCCCTGGCAAGCGCAGGCGGCTGGGCCTGCTCAAGCGCAGGCCGCAGGGTTGGGGCGCGCCGGGTCGGGGGGCGCGGAGTCGGCCGGGCCGGCGTTGCCTGAGCCGACCGGGTCGAAGCCCGTCGGGACGACCACCCTGCACCTCACCGACAAGAGCCGCCCCGACCCCTGGAACCCCGAAGCGCTCCACCGCGAGCTGCTGGTCTCGCTCTGGTACCCGGCCAAGAAGGCCGCGGGCCGACGGGCGCCGTACATGACCGCGCAGGAGTCGGCGGCGGTGCTCAAGGGCTTCCCGGTCGCTCCCGAAACGCTCACCAAGGTCACCACGCACGCCCGCCTGAAGGCCCCCGCAGCCGCAGGCAGGCGTCCTCTGGTGATCATGTCGCCCGGTTTCAGTTTCCCGCGCGCCACCCTGACCTCGCTGGCCGAGGACTTCGCCAGCAGGGGCTACCTGGTCGCCGCCGTGGAGCACACGTACGAGTCGGTCGCCACCACCTTCCCCGACGGCCGCACCACCACCTGCCTGGCCTGCGTGGACGGCCAGGACCACGCGAAGGTCGCCGCGAGCAGGGTGAAGGACGTGCGGTTCGTGCTGGACGAGCTGATCGGGGGCGGCTGGGGCCGGCGGATCGACCGGTCGCGGATCGCCATGGTGGGGCATTCGGTCGGCGGTTACGCGGCTGCTCAGGCGATGCTCGCCGACGGCCGGATCAGGGCCGGGGTCAATCTGGACGGCACGTTCCGGGTGAACGAGCCGCTCAAGCGGCCGTTCATGCTGATCGGGGCGCCGAAGTCGCACGCGCCCGGCGGCACCGACGAGTCGTGGAAGCAGGCGTGGCGGAATCTGGCCGGCTGGAAACGCTGGATCACGGTGGACGGCACCGACCACTCGGCGTTCGTGGATTACGCGGTGCTCAGACCGCAGGTCGGGCTGCCCGGGCAGGCGTTGGACGGCGGGCGGGCGCTGGAGATCACCCGCGCGCACCTGGCGGGTTTCCTCGACCGGCACCTGCTGGGCAGGCGCACTCCTGTCAAGGACTATCCCGAGGTCACCGTGCATAGTCCTTGAGCGTGACGGCGTTGGCGGCGCGGTGGATGGGGCCGGTGATGCGTTCGATCATGCGGTTCCGTCCGGGCAGGCGGGGGAGCAGCCGCATCATCTTGAGCTGGAACCACAGCGCGGCGCGCGATCCGATGACCATGCCCTTGATGTTGGCGGGCCCCAGCGCCTGGTTGGCGTCCACGAAGGGGCGCAGCTCCCGCTCGTACGCCTCCGTCCCGCCGCCCGTGGACAGCTCGCCGGCCAGCACGTACGCGCCCACCAGCGCCAGGCTGGTGCCCTGCCCGGAGGCGGGGGAGGCGCAGTAGCCCGCGTCGCCGACCAGCACGACCCGCCCCTTCGACCAGTGCTCCAGGTGGATCTGGGCGACGGAGTCGAAGTAGAAGTCGTCGGCGTCGCGCATCGCCTCCAGCAGCGCGGGCACCTGCCAGCCGACCCCGCTCATGGCCTGCGTGACCAGCTTCTTCTGCCCGGCGACGTCGCGGTGGTCGTAGTCGACCGGCGGCGACGACCACATGAACAGGGCCTTGGCGTTGCTGTCCTGGCGGGTGCTGTAGACGTTCGCGGTCCGGCCGACGGCGGCGTGCACGGCCTCCTCGCGGTCCAGGCCGAGCGTGTTCGGCACGGTGGAGATCGAGATGTAGTGGCCGAGGTCGCGGGTGAAGGCCCGCTCGTCGCCGAACGCGAGCCGCCGCACGTTGGAGTGGGCGCCGTCGGCTCCCACGATCAGGTCGAACGTGCGCGGCGCGGAACGCTCGAACGTCACGGTGCCGTCCTCGGCGATGCCGGTGATGGAGTCGTCGAAGATGTACTCGGCGTCGTCGCGGGTCAGGTCGTACAGCAGCTCGTTGAGGTCGCCGCGCATGATCTCGGCGTCGTCGTCCGTACGGCCGCCGAACAGGGCGGCGTCCACGGCGGCCAGCGGGCGGCCGGCGGGGTCGTAGTAGGTGGCGACGCGCATGTCCGTGCCTCTGGCACGGACCGCGTCCAGTAAGCCCATGCGCTCGACGACCTGTAGCGCGGCGCCGCGCACGTCCACCTTGTACCCGCCTGTGCGGATGGCGGGGGCTCGCTCGACGACGGTCACGGTGTGCCCGTGCCGCCGCAGCCAGTACGCCGTAGCCGTGCCCGCGATGCTCGCGCCAGAGATGAGAATGTTCGTCATAGGCGAGACGGTACATGCGTCTCAGACGCTTGTCTAGTACAAGTGTGTTAGCCTCTGGGCATGGGAAACAGGGAAGATCTGCTGGCGGGAGCGAAGCGGTGCCTGGCCGAGAAGGGCTACTCGCGCACGACCGCGCGCGACATCGCGACCGCGTCCGGCGTGAGCCTGGCGGGCATCGGTTACCACTTCAGGTCGAAGGAAGCGCTGATGAACGAGGCGCTGTTCGAGGTGATGAAGGACTGGGGCGAGGAGCTGGGGGCGACCCTGTCGGCCGACGTGCGGCCGGACGCCACACCTCTGGAACGGTTCGAGGCGGCGTGGGACCGGGTGGTGGAGTCGTTCGAGAAGCTGCGGCCGTTGTGGGTGACGCAGTTCGACCTGCTCGGGCAGATCGACCATGCCGCGCCTGAGGTGCGGGAGCAGCTCGCGCGGGCCATCGGGGAGGCGCGGCTGGGGCTGGCCGAGTTGTTCGAGGGGATCACGCTGGGGACCGATCCTGAACGTGAGCGGCTCACGGGAACGGTCTATCAGGCGATGCTGACCGGGTTTCTGTCGCAGTGGCTGCTCGACCCGGCGAGTGCGCTGTCGGGCCGCGAGGTGGTCGCGGCCCTGCGCATGATCGTGCAATGAGACAGCGGCCGGGCAACCGCACGCCGGGTCAGGGCGTGGGCGGACGGCCGGTTCGTGCCTGCGAGGTGCGGGTGCTTGCGAGGTGCGGGTGCCTGCGAGGTGCGGGTGGTGGCTGGTACGTGCCGTGAGGTGCGCATGACTGGAACGTGCCTGGCCAGAGGGTGCTGGCGGGCGGTGTGTGCTCGTCAGGTCAGGAAGTGCAGGCCGGGCGGGTGCGTGCAGGGCCGAGGCGCGCTGGGTGGGTGGCCGGCGCGTGCAAGAGCCGGGGCGCGTCAGGCGGGTGGCCGGTGGTGCGCGTCCGGGCAGGTGGTCAGAAGGCGCTGATCGTGGCAGGGGCGCGCTCGGCCCTGCTCAGCGTACGGATGACCGCCGTGGGCCCGTGACGGTGCACGGCCAGCCGGGCCAGCAGCTCCACCACCGGATCGATCACCGAGCCCGGCAGGTCGGGCGTCTTCACCCCCACGCTGGCCGCCAGGTCGTCGGAGTGCACGACCAGCTCCACGAGCCGGGTGAGCAGGAAGTCGTCCAGCCGCAGCGACCAGCCGGCCCACGGCAGGAACACGACCCGGTCGGCCGGTTCGGCGGCCAGTGCGGCGCTCTGCATCTCGTACAGCGCCTGCGCCCGTTCGACCAGCACCGCGGGGCCGGCCGCCGCGGCCGCCTCGCCGCCGCGCCGGACGCTGAGGTTGCTCTCGTGGTCGAGGCCCGCCTGCACCCACGGCGAACGCGAGTAGTGCTCGATGAGCGTGACGGGCTCCCCGGCCTGCCCGTCGGGCACCAGCACGTCGCCGACCCTGACGAGCTGGTGGGCGACGTGCCCGGCCAGCCCCGCGACGCTGAACTCCATCAGCGCGCTCGGCTTGTCCCACGATGCCGCCACGGCCGGGTCGCGCAGAAGCGACACCGCCGAAGCCGCGGCCAAGAGATAGGACTGCCTGCTCTCCCCCATGTGCCGCCCTTCCCAGGTTCCAGGTGGTGATTGGCGTTGACACTACGCACGTAACCAACCACCGGCATGCCGCCGTTCTTCCTGGTGGGACTCAAGCGAGTGCCCGCCTGATCGCCGACTTGACGAAGGCCCGCGCCAGCCGTCCCCGTCTGAACCGGCTGAGCACCGGCGCCGGCGTGCCGTAGCGGCGGGCGCGGACGTCCGCGACCACCAGTTCCGGCGCTCCCAGCTCGGCCAGCACGTCCAGCGCCTCCAGCTTGCTGATCAGCCGCCCCTCCCGCAGGGTGACGGTGGCCCTGGCGACCGTGACCGTGCCGAGGTCCACCCAGACGTCCTGCAGCCAGCGCCGCCGCTCCTGCGCCTTGACCAGCCAGTAGTCGCGCAGGTCCGTACGGACGAACCGGGTCAGCTCCTCGTCCGACACCGGCGGCAGCAGCCCGGCGGGCGGCGGGCCGTGCAGCACCCTGGCCCCGTCGAGCAGCTCGCGCCGGGTGACCGCGCTGACGGGCCGCCGGAAGATGCTGCTGTGCGCCCACGTGATGTGCTCGGCGCCGAGGTTGTCCAGCTCCTGCCGGGACATGTACGAGCAGTGCAGCCGCTCCGCCAGCGGCAGGCGGATCCTGCGGTGCACCGCCTTGATCCGCCGCCAGTCGCCCATCGTGGCCGGCGAGTCGAGCACCGCGATCAGGTCGAGGTCGCTGCGTCCCTCCTGGTAGTCGCCTAACGCGAGCGAGCCGTGCGCCCAGAGCGCGACCAGGGGGACGGCGGGCTCGATGCTCTCGAGGAAATGCCTTAGCAGTCGTTCGGTGGCTGCGTGCATGATGGCAACTATGATCGATACACGGCTGACAGGAAAGGTTGCGCTGATCACAGGTGCCAATCACGGCATAGGCGCGGCCACCGCGATCGCGCTGGCGGCCGAGGGCGTCGCCGTGTTCCTGACGTACAAGCGGCTGGAGCCCCTGAACGAACCGGCCTATCCGGAGACCTACGACCGGATGCGGGTCACGACGTGCCGGTGTCCAGGGCGGGCTGGTCTCCAGGACGTGCCGGTGTCCGGAACGTCCTGGCCCTCGTGGCGTACAGGACCTCAGGATGTGCTGAACAGGGCGCTGACCGACTCGCCGTAGTGGATGCGGCGCATGGCCTCTGCCAGGGCGGACGCGATCGACAGCACGGTCAGCTTGTCGCGGGGCTTGGGCGACGGGACGGTGTTGGTGCAGACGATCTCCAGCACCTCGGGCAGCGCGCTGAGCCGCTCGATGGCGTCACCGGAGAACAGGCCGTGCGTGCACGCCACCCGCACCGACCGCACGTCCCGCTCGCGCAGGCGGTCGAGCAGCTCGATGACCGTGCTGCCCTTGGCGATCTCGTCGTCGAGAATGATCACGTCCTTGCCGCTCACGTCGCCGATCACCGAGCTGATCACCACGCGGTCGTCGCTGAAGCGCTGCTTGGCGCCCATGGCGACGCCGGTGCCGAGCAGGCGGGCGAAGTGCGCGGCCTCCTTGGCGTTGCCGAGGTCGGGGGAGACGACGACCGTGTTGGACAGGTCGTACTGCCGGAAGTGCGCGGCCAGCTCGCGCAGCGCGTGCAGGTGGTCGACAGGGACGCTGAAGAAGCCGTGCACCTGCGGCGAGTGCAGCGTCATCGCCAGCACCCGGCTGGCGCCCGCCGCCACCATCAGGTCGGCCACCAGCCGCGCGCCGATCGAGATGCGCGGGGCGTCCTTCTTGTCACTTCTGGCATAGGCATAGTGAGGCAGGACCACGGTGGTCCTGGCGGCGGAGGCGCCGCGGGCGGCGTCGAGCATGAGCAGCAGCTCGACGAGGTGCTCCTGCACGGGTGGCACGAGCGGCTGGATGAGGTACACGTCGCGCTCGCGGCAGTTGGCCTGGAGCTGCACTTCGAGCACGTCATTGGCGAAGCGGTTGAGTTGAACGGGGTGCAGAGGTGTGCCCAGGTGGGCGCAGATCTCCTCGGCCAGTTCGGGGTGGGCGCTGCCGCTGAAAACCGTGATGTCTCGCACGATTCCCACATGGTAGCCAGAGGCACTGACGTTCCACGAGACCCGGTCCCGGTCAGCGCGTCCGGGCCGGTCAGACGGTTGCGAAGGCAGCGCGTCCGGGCCGGTCAGGTGATCAGTTCCGAGTCGAGCGCGTCGAGGTCGGGCAGGACGCGCCAGGCCAGCTCCAGCGCGTCCGGCGCGGGCGGGTAGCGCGGGTGCGGTACGGCGATCACCCGCATCCCGGCCGCGTGCGCCGATCGCAGCCCGTTGCTGGAGTCCTCGACCGCCACGCACCCGTGAGGGTCAACGCCGATCCGCCGGGCGGCCTCCAGGTAGCCGTCGGGGGCGGGCTTGCCGCGCGCGACCTCCTCGGTGGAGACGGTGGCCGCGAAGCACTCGGTCAGCCCGGCGGCGTCCAGCACCACGTCGATGAGGCGGCGCGGCGACGAGCTGGCCAGCCCGAGCGTGAGACGTCCTGACAGCCGCCGCACGACCTCGACGGCGCCGGGCATCAGCGGCACCCCGTCACGGTAGCGGTCGGCCATCTGTTCGACGACTCCGCGGGCGATCTCGTCCGGGGGCAGGGAGACGCCGAGTTCGTGCAGGTACGCGGCCCATTCGCCGGTGCTCATGCCCATGAGTCTGGACTGCGTGTCGGGCTGCCAGGTGCCGCCGTGCTCGGCGACGTACGCCCGCCGCACCTCCTCCCAGACCGGCTCGCTGTCCACCAGCACGCCATCGAGGTCGAACACGCACGCGTCCATGCATCCCCCTGAGTCGATCAGCTCACAGCCAAGCCAACCACATCGACTTGTCGGAGATTCATCCTATTTAGGGCATCTATTGAGCTATTTGCCCGAAAAGGGGGGCATGCGGCTGAACATGGCAGACCTTCCCTTCCACGACAGGGGCGACTTCGAGGACGCGGACCGTGGTTTCATCGCGAAGCTCAGCCCAGCAGTGATCAAAACCCTTGACGGCAGGGTCGTGTGGGACAACGACTCCTACGACTTCCTCAGGGAGGACTGCCCGGACACCGCCCACCCCGGCCTCTGGAGACAGGGCCAGCTCTGCGCCAAACAGGGCCTGTACGAGGTCACGGACGGCATCTACCAGGTCCGCGGCCTGGACCTGTCGAACATGACGCTGGTCGAGGGCGAACGCGGCGTCATCGTCATCGACCCGCTCATCTCCACCGAGTGCGCCACCGTCGCGCTCAAGCTGTACCGCGTCCACCGAGGCGACCGCCCCGTCACCGGCGTGATCTACACCCACGCCCACGCCGACCACTTCGGCGGCGTACGCGGCGTCACCCCCGGCGGGGTGCCCATCCTGGCCCCCGCCGGATTCATGCGCCACGCGGTGGCCGAGAACTTCTACGCCGGCCCCGCCATGACCCGCCGCGCCGCCTACATGTACGGCCGCTCCCTGCTCCGCTCCGCGCAGGGCCAGATCGGCGCAGGGCTGGGCATGACCGCCTCGACCGGCACCATGTCGCTCATCCCGCCCACGGAGGAGATCGCCCGCACGGGCCAGGAGAAGACGATCGACGGCGTCAGGATGGTCTTCCAGCTCACCCCTGGCGCCGAGTCCCCTGCCGAGATGAACATCTCGTTCCCCGGCCACCGGGCGCTGTGCCTGGCCGAGAACGCCACCCACAACCAGCACAGCCTCCTGCCGCTGCGCGGCGCCGCGGTCCGCGACGTACGCGCCTGGGCCAGGTACCTGACGGAGGCCATCACCCTGTTCGGCGGACACACCGACGTCGCGTTCGCCTCGCACCACTGGCCCACCTGGGGCGCCGATCGCGTGCACCGCTTCCTCAGCCAGCAGCGCGACCTGTACGCCTACCTGCACGACCAGACCCTGCGCCTGCTCAACAAGGGTCTGACGGCCGCCGAGATCGCCGAGGCCGTGCAGCTCCCGCCGGACCTGGAGCAGGCCTGGCACACGCACGGCTACTCCGGCTCCCTGGTCCACAACGTCAAGGCCGTCTACCAGCGCTACCTGGGCTGGTTCGACGGCAACCCGGCGCACCTGTGGGAGCACCCGCCGCGGGAGAGCGCGATCCGGTACGTCGAGTGCCTAGGCGGCGGGGCGGCCGTGGTCGCGTTCGCCAGGCGTTACATCGAGGAGAACGACCTGCGCTTCGCCGCCCAGCTCCTCAACCACGCCGTCTTCGCCGACGAGGGCAACAAGGCGGCCCGCGACCTGCTGGCCGAGGTCTACACCCGGCTCGGCCACGGCGCCGAGAACGCCACCTGGCGCAACTGCTACCTGATGGGCGCGCTGGAGCTGGCCGACGGCATCGTGCCCGCCGCCCTCGACACCGCCTCGCCCGACTTCTTCGCCGCGCTGACCGTGGAGCAGATCTTCGACTCGATCGCCATCCGCGTGGACGGGCCGCGGGCCTGGCACGAGCGGCTGTCCATCGACTGGCACCTGACGGACCTGGAGGAGCGTTACCGCACGACGTTGTCGAACGGCGCGTTCATCCAGCAGCCCGCCCCGCCCGACGACGACGCCGACCTCACGTTGCGGCTGACGAAGGCGCAGCTCATCGGCCTGCTAGCAGGCAAGGGGGTGGAGGGGGTGCGGCGCGAGGGCGACACGACGGTGCTGCAGCGGCTGGTGGCCGTGCTCGACCGGCCGGTGCCGGACTTCGCGATCGTGACGGCCTGACGGGTCACTCCTCGGCGCGCAGCGCCTTGCAGGCGAGCGCGAGCAGCGTCACCACGACCGCCGCGACGCCCGGCCCGACCAGCAGCGGCGTGGTCAGCTCGCCCGCGTGCCAGGCCGCCGCGATGACGGCCGCCGACGTCAGCACCGCCACGCAGAACATCGCGCCCCACAGCGGCAGCACGTGCAGGTACGCGAACAGCAGCGGCAAGGCCACCCACACGAACGGCGGCGCCGCCACGGCCAGCACGACCCACCCGGCGGTCACCAGCCCCAGCCACACCTGCCCCGTGACGGGCCGGCGCTGGAGGGCGGGGCCGGCGGCGTACAGGAGGCCGAGCAGCACCCCACCCGCCGCCGGCCCGAGGCGGCCCTCGTGCAGGACGCCGAGCACGGCGATCGCCAGCAGCCCGCAGACCGTGACGTGCACCGCCCACCTCAGCAGCCGCAACGGAACGTCAGTCATCATCACCAAGAGTAACCGCACGACGGGGGCGCGCGAAAGCGGTGAGCACGAAGTACAGCAGCCCGGCCAGCACGAGCGCGATCACCACGCCGATGTTCGCCGACCCGAAGGTGCCCGTCTTCAGCTCGTCGCTCATCAGGAAGCCGACGACGCGGGCGATGTTCGGGTCGGCCGAGGTGATCAGCCCGAGCCCGGCGATCGACGCCACGACCAGCGACACCAGGCCCGGCCAGTTGAGCGCGGGCGCGCCCGCCCGCAGCAGCCGCTCGTCGTAAGCCCGCCCGCCGGCCCGCAGCCGCCACATGTCCACCAGGAAGATCGCGACCCAGGCCGCCATCACGACGCCGGCGATCGCCAGGAACGCCTGGAACGTGGCCAGGAAGCTGGTGGAGACGAACAGCAGGTAGTAGCCGCCGAGCACCATGAGCAGCCCGTCGATCAGCACCGCGAGGTGCCGCCTGACGGGCACGCCGAGCGCGAGCATCGACAGCCCGGACGAGTAGATGTCCATGATCGCGCCGGCCAGGAACCCGCCGACGGCGGTCAGCAGGTACGGCACCAGGAACCAGGTCGGCAACGCCCCCGCCAGCGCCGCCACCGGGTTGGCCCCCGCCGCCTCGGCCAGCGTGGGATCGCCCCCGACGAGCAGCACCCCGAACACGAGCAGCACCAGCGGCGGCAGCGCGCCCCCGAGCGTCGTCCACAGGGCCACCGCGCGAGGGGAGGAACTCGCGGGCAGGTAACGGGAGTAGTCGGCGCCGCAGTTGACCCAGCCCAGGCCCAGCAGCGTCATGGCGAAGATGATCCCGCCGACCCAGCCGCCCGCGCCCGACGTGGTCTCCAGCGAGCCCGCGCCGAGCCTGGGCACCATGAGGATCAGGTAGACGACCGTGAGCGCGATGAACGCGTACGTCAGGTAGCGCTGCACCACCATGATCATGGCGTGGCCGTACACGCCGACCGCGATCACCACGACCGCCGCGACGGCGAAGCAGATCGCCGTGGCCGCCGTGGGCGGCACGCCGGGCTCCAGCCGCGCCGTCTCCGACGGCCCGAGCCGCCTGATGATCTCCGCGCCGCTCTGCGCCGCGAGCGTGACGAGCACGATCTCCCAGCCGACGTTCGAGATGTACGAGAACAGCGTGGGCAGCTTGTTGCCCTGGTAGCCGAACGGCGCCCGCCCCAGCGTCATCGTCGGCACCCCCGACCTGGCGCCACCGACGGCGACCAGGCCGACCAGCAGGAACGACAGCCCGTACCCGACCGCCCCGGCGATGATCGCCGGGATCACGCCCAGCCCGAGCCCGACGACGTAGACGCCGAACGCCACCCCGAACAGCGACAGGTTCGAGCCCGCCCAGGGCCAGAAGAGATCTCTCGGCCGGCCGTGCCGCTCCCCTTCGGGGATGGCGTTGATGCCGTTCTGCTCGACCGTCAGCGTGCTCATGATCGGACGTTACCCAGCTTTTCCGGTGACGGGCAAAGAAACGGCTTAAAGGCGATATTTCAGGCACTCACGGGAAGCATGGGCGGGGTGATGAAGGAGGAGCGCGGCACCGACACGCGACGGCGCGCGCTCGCCGTGTGCCTGGTCTCCGCCTTCATGACGGGTCTCGACGTGAGCATCGTCAACGTGGCGCTGCCGTCCATCAAGGCGGGGCTGCACGCCAGCGAGGACGGCCTGCAGTGGACGCTGTCCGGCTACGCCCTCACGTTCGGCCTGCTCCTCGTCCCCGCCGGACGGCTGGGCGACGCCAGGAGCCGCCGGACCATCTTCCTGTGGGCCGTGGTCCTGTTCACGCTCTCCAGCGCGTTCTGCGGCTTCGCCTGGAACATGAACGTGCTGATCGCCGCCCGCCTCGTGCAGGGCATGGCGGCCGGGATGCTCAACCCGCAGGTGTCGGGGCTGATCCAGCAGATGTTCCACGGGTACGAACGGGGCCGCGCCTTCGGCGCGCTCGGCGCCACCATCGGCGTCTCCACGGCGGCCGGGCCGCTGATCGGCGGGGCGCTGGTGACCGTGTTCGGCGCCGACCACGGCTGGCGGTGGGTGTTCCTGGTGAACCTGCCGATCGGGCTCGCCTTGCTGCCCCTGGCCTACCGGCTGCTGCCACGCCCCCAGTACGTGCACTCGCGGCCGGAGAGCATGGACCCGGTCGGCGTGCTGCTGCTCGGCGTCGGCGTGGCCGGGCTGCTGCTGCCGTTCATCCAGCGGCACCAGTGGGAGGGGGCGGCCAAGTGGCTGCTCGTGCCGGCCGCGTTGCTGGTGCTGGCCGGGTTCGTGACGTGGGAGCGGTTCTACCGGCGCGAGCCGCTGGTGAAGCTGGAGCTCTTCCGCAAACGCTCGTACAGTCTCGGGTCGGCGATCGCGCTGTTCTACTTCGCCGGGTTCACCGGCATCTTCTTCATCTTCACGCTGTACCTGCAGAGCGGCCACGGCTACAGCCCGCTGCAGGCTGGCCTGGCCATCACGCCGTTCGCGCTCGGCTCCGCCTCGGCCGCCATGGTCGGCGGGCACCTCGTGTCGCGCATGGGGCGGCGGCTGGTCGCCATCGGGCTGAGCATGGTGATCGTCGGCCTGCTGGCCACCATGGCCGCCACCGCGCTGGTGCCGGGCGCGGCGACCGGGCTGGCCACCGCGCTGCCGCTGCTGGTCGCGGGCACGGGCAGCGGCCTGGTCATCTCGCCCAACCAGGCCATCACGCTGTCGGAGGTGCCGCCCTCCGGCGGCGGGAGCGCCGCCGGGGTGCTGCAGACAGGGCAGCGGCTCGGGTCGGCGATCGGCATCGCGGCGGCGGGGACGACGTTCTTCGGGTCGCTGGACGAGGGCTGGGCTGCGGCCTTCCGGCACGGCCTGGTCGTGGTGCTGTCGTCGGTGTGCATCGCCCTCGCGGCGGCCCTGTACGACCTGGTACGCAGCCACCGCGACCAGGACAGGGTCACGACTCGAGAATCCACGCCTCCAGCTCCGGATCGAGGCCCTTGAGCGGCCGGTCGGCCCGCTGCGGCGCCTGCCCGCCGAGCCCGCGCAGCCAGGCCCACGTGTCGGCCACCGTCTCCGCCACCGGCCGCACCCGCAGCCCCTGCGCCACCGCCTTGCCGACGTCCCCGCCGTGCAGGAAGTCGTAGTCGGCGCCCACCAGCCAGAACGGCAGCCCGACCCACGGCTCGACCCCGGCCGCCAGCAGCCGCTCAGGCTCGATCCAGCGCAGCTCGGCGTCGGAGCCGATCACCTTGACGCACGTCTCCAGCATGTCGCGCATCGTCACGGCCCCCAGCGGTGACACCAGGTTGAACGCCCCGCCGACACCCCGCGCCGCCGCCTCCAGGCACCACACGGCCAAGTCGCGGACGTCGATGTACTGGATGCCGCGATCCGCCGGACCCGGCGCGGCCACGGGGCCGCCGCGCGCGATCCTGTTCAGCCACCACGGCAGCCGCCCCACGTTCTCGTGCGGCCCGATGATCAGCCCGGCCCTGGCCAGCAGCGCCCGCTCGCCGAACGCGGCCACGGCCCCCAGCTCGCCGCCCGCCTTGTTGCGCGCGTAGTCGGCCGCATCATCGTCGGCCGAGGCCGCCACCACGGGCGCGCCCTCGTCGGCCCCGTACGGCACAGGCTCGGCGTAGACGGACCTGCTGGACACGTACACGTAGGAGCCGGCCCGCCCCGCCAGCAGCGCCGCCGCGTCCCTGACGGCCGAGGGCGCCAGCGACCAGGTGTCCACCACGACGTCCCACTCGCCGCGCTCCAGCTCGGCCAGGCCGCCTGGCGCCGAGCGGTCGCCGCGCAACGCCGTCACCCCGGCGGGCGGCTCGTGGCTGCCCCGGTTGAACGTCGTCACCTCCCAGCCCGCCGCCAGCGCCTCGTCGACGAACACCCGGCCCACGAACCCCGTGCCACCCAGCACCAGAACCCTCATGGCACCCACCCTGGCCCCGGCGCCCTCCCGCCGGAAGGCGTGCACGCCGTCAGCGGAATCGCCGGAAGCGAAACATGTGCGGAGAGTATTCATCGATCACGTTGGGCGCGTCAGGGGCGGGTAAATGTCACAGACAGTGATGACAGGAAGGTGGAGACGGGATTGACGGGATGGCGCCTCTCACGCTCGCTGCTGCCACGTTCCATCCGCGCGCGGCTGACCACGGCCGCGACCCTGGTGGCCGCGGCCGTCTTCGCCGGCGCGTCGGCCCTGACGCTGTCCACCGTCCCGGACAACCTGAACGGGATCGTCCACACCAGGGCGGAGCTGGCCATCCGGCGGGTGGCGAGCCAGGCGCGCACCGGAACCCTGCCCGCGGAGCTGCGGACACCGGCGCGCGTCCAGCTCCTGCGCGTGCTCTCGCAGACCGGCGAGGTGCTCGCGAGCAGCACGGACTTCCCGCAGAACCCCCGGGTGACCGCGTTCAGGCCGGTCAGGCAGGAGGTCATCGAGACCACCGAGCTGGACCTGGCGCTCCACCCGGAGGAGCCCAGAAGCCACCACCTGCTCATGGCCATCACCGTGCGCTCGCCGCGCGGCCCCGTCACCGTGCAGGCTGCCTCCTCGCTCGCCGACATCGACAGGGCCCTGATGTGGATCCACCTGATCGTCTACCTCGGCACGCCGCTCGTCCTCGTCCTGATCGCCATCCTGACCTGGGCCGTGGTCAGCCACGCGCTGCGGCCCGTCGGGCGGGTGCGCGCCGAGCTGGCCGAGATCACCGGCCAGGACCTCAGCCGCCGCGTGTCCGTGCCGCCCACGGGCGACGAGATCGCCGACCTGGCCGAGACCACCAACGACACGCTCGACCGCCTGGAGCGCTCGGCCGAGACGCAGCGCCGCTTCGTCGCCGACGCCTCGCACGAGCTGCGCAGCCCCATCTCCGCGCTGCGCGCCCAGCTCGAGGTGGCGCACGACTACCCCGACGAGACGGACTGGCCGGCCACGGGCGCGCGGGCGCTGGCCGCCGCCGACCGGCTCACCGGCATCATCGACGAGCTGCTGATGCTGGCCAAGCTCGACGCGGGCGCGCTCACGCCGCGCCGCGTGGTGGACCTGTGCCGGGTGGCGGAGGAGCAGATCCGCCGCCGCGAGGGCGGCCGGGTGCCGATCTTCCTGGACGCCTGCGCGCCGGCGCCCGTCCTCGGCTCGCCCGTGCAGCTCGACCGCCTGCTGACGAACCTGCTCGACAACGCCACGCGGCACACCGCGTCCAGGATCGACGTCGAGGTGGCGGTGCGGGGGGATCGGGTCGTCGTGACGGTCACCGACGACGGCGACGGGATCGCGCCGGAGGACAGGGAGCGGGTCTTCGAGCGGTTCACCCGGCTGGAGGACGCCAGGGCCAAGGACAAGGGCGGCAGCGGGCTCGGGCTGCCGCTGTCCAGGGAGATCGCCACGGCGCACGGCGGCACCCTCACGGTCGCCGAGCACACGCCGGGCGCCCGGTTCGTCGCCGTCCTGCCGCTGCACCCCGCGTGAACGGGGGGCCTACACTCGGCGGCATGGAGCTGCGCGAGCTGTCCGAGGAGATCGAGTCCATCTCGCGGCGGTACGCCGATCACCTCGGTATCGACCGCGACGACACCTGGTTCCTGCTCAAGCTCCAGGAGGAGGTCGGCGAGCTGACGCAGGCGTTCCTCATGCTCACCGGCCGGGCCAGGACGAAGGGCCGCACCGGCGCGGAGCTGGACGCCGACTTCAGGGCGGAGCTGGCCGACGTGGTCTGCCACGTGCTGCTGATGGCCCGCCACCACGGCGTGGACCTGGAGGACGAGATCGCCCGCAAGTGGCTGGTCTGGGAACGCCAGGGCCCGCCCCCAGGGGAGGCGGGCCCCGAACGCACCGGTTAGCCGACGACCGTGATCCGGTTGGTGACCGGGGGAGCGATCGGGTTGTTCCTGCCGAGGTGCTCGACGAAGGCGTCGATGTCCAGCGGCCCGCTCCACAGGTCCGTGCCGTCCCTGAAGGCGAGGAACGCGTCGCCGCCGCCCACCAGGAAGTTGTTGGCCGCGACCCTGATCGTTTGCGTGTCCGTCACCGGAACGCCGTCGATCTTCATGTCCGACACCTTGGAGCCCCAGGCGGCGCTCCGGCTGTAGGTGTAGGTGAAGTTCGCCGACGGCTGCAGGATCTTGGTGAACGCCTGGTTGTTCGGCCCGCCGGTGAACTGCTGCTCCAGCACCGTCTTGAGCTGGGCGCCGGTCAGCGTCACGACCTGCATCAGGTTGTTGAACGGCTGCACCGTGAACGCCTCGCCGTAGGTGACGACGCCGTCGCCCTCGTTCGCGGGCGAGGTGGCGTACGACAGCGACGCCCGTACACCGCCGGGGTTCATCAGCGCGATCTGCGCGTTGCCGCCCGCCTGTGTGGCGGCGAGGTGGCCGTCGGCGATGAGGTCGCCGAGCGGCGACTCGCCGGACGGCGCGGCGGTGTTCGTGATGTCGGCGCTGATCGTGCCGACCGCCTTGTTCGCGACGGGCGCGACGCGGTCCTTCCACGTCTGGACGAACGCGGAGATCTCCGGGTCGGCGGCGACCGTGCGCGTCACGACGTGGTTGTCGGCGACGACGGAGGCGCGGTCGACGTCGCGGGTCCGCACGTCGACGTTCAGGTCGACCTGCGTGATGACCCGCCCGAACGAGCCGCCCTGCGAGTAGACGCGGTCGTTGCCCGCCGGGTCCTTGACCTTGCACAGGTACGCCTGGTGCGAGTGGCCGCTCAGGATCAGGTCGATCTCGGCGTCCACCTGGGTCGCGATGCGGTTGCCCGCCCCGGGGACGGCGGCGCAGGCGTCGGGCGACTGGCCGGCGGTGACCTGGTCGCCCTCGTGCACGAGCACGACCTGGGCCTTCACGCCCACCAGCTTGAGCAGCCTGGAGGCCACGTTCGCGGCCTTGACCTCGTCCACGAACTTGAGGTCCTTGATCCCCTCGCTCGTGACGATGCTCGGCGTCGTCTGCGTGACGAGGCCGATGAAGCCGATCGGCACGCCGTTCATCCACTTGATGCTGACCGGCGGCAGCGCGGGCACGCCCCAGTCGGACAGGACCTGCTTGACCTGAGCGGAGTCCGAGCCGCCGAGCGCCGCGAGGGCGTCGGTCTTCTCGTGCGGGTTTTTAAACAGGACGTTCGCGCCCACGTAGTCGAACTTGGCGCCCTTCCACTCGCCCGCGGGCGAGCAGCCGTCCACCGGGTGGCAGCCGCCGTCCATGATGCGCCGCAGCTCGGTGTAGCCCTCGTCGAACTCGTGGTTGCCGACCGCGGCGACCTTGAGCCCCAGCTTGTCCATGAACTCGACGGAGGGTTCGTCGTGGTAGGCGGCCGAGATCAGCGGGGTCGCGCCGATGAGGTCGCCCTGGGCGACGGCGATGGTGTTCCTGTCGGCCAGGGCCTTCATGTGGGTGGCCACGTAGGCGGCGCCGCCGGCGTCGACCGTGTTGCCGTGCTCGTCCACCATGCGGCCGGAGGAGCCTGTGGGGGGTTCGAGGTTGCCGTGGAAGTCATTGAGCGCGAGCAGGCGTACGGGGACCGTACGGGGGGCCTTGCTCGCGTCCGCCGGAAGCGTGGCCAGCAGGACCGCACCCGAGGCGACGGCTCCGGCCAGCGCCAGCCGGAGGAGGGAACGAGACGTCATGGCCCAAGACGTTACGTCCGTAATCCATGCAGCCAATGTCGCAAAGGTAACGATATGCCGGGCTGTCACATGGCGTTATTTGCCAGTCGGACGCCTAGGTGACTGGTGTTTTTTGATCTCTCTCGCGCTGGTCTGTCCTCTTGTGCCAGGGTGATCGGTGTTGGTCACCGGGCGTGGGGAGAGATCAAGCGATGGCAGTGGGCCAGACTCCGATGCAGCC